>JAJYKH010000009.1 GCA_021788685.1 Deltaproteobacteria bacterium
GGCGGGGCGGCCCTCCCGAAGGCGGCGCTCGCCGGTATCCACCTTGTAGAGGCTGTCGCCTGCCGTGGCCGGAACGGGCAGCTCGACCGCCACCGTGTCCCCGGTTTTGGCTTCTTCCACCGGCTTTCCTTCCCGCCACAATCGCTTCAAGGTGAAGGCCTGGCGCTCCCCGCTCTGCTCCTGGTGGAGGCGCAGCCGGTCACCCGCCTTGAGCGGCGCCTGCAGCGTCAGCTGCGGCTTGGCGCCGTCCCCGACCTTGCCGAGAAACAGGCCGATGTTTCCCGAATGCTCGGGAGAGAAGGCGGTAGGCGGCTCGGCGGCCGGAAAGTAGCCCGGGGTCGTTTTCCGGCCCATGGCTTCTTTCAAAAGGGCCGCCGCTTCCTTCATCTTTTCCGGATCGTCGGGATGATCGATGGCCAGCCGGTAGGCGGCGACCACCGCCCCCACGTAGCCCGCGCTCCGCATCCGCCCCTCGATCTTGAAGGAGGCGACCCCGGCCGCCCGCAGGGCCGCCAGGAAATCGAGGCCGGCCAGGTCGTGCATGGAGAAGAAGTAGCCCGACTGGGGGCCGCTGCCGTGGCCGCTCCAGGTGTAGCGCCGCCGGCAGGGCTGGACGCAGCGGCCGCGCAGGCCGCTCTTGCCGCCGAGGAAGCTGCTGAACAGGCAGAGGCCGGAATAGCTGAAGCAGAGGGCCCCGTGGATGAACACCTCCAGCTCCACCCCGGGATTGGCGGCGCGGATGGCCTTGATCTCGGTGAGGGTCAGCTCCCGGGCGAGGACGATGCGGCGGAAGCCCATGGAGGCGAGCTGCCGGACCGCGAGCGAGTTGTGGGCAGCCATCAGGGTGGAGGCGTGGAGGCGCAGGCCGGGGAAGTGCTTCCTCGCGAGATGGTACAGGCCCAAGTCCTGGAGGATGAGCCCGTCCGCCCCGAGGGCCTCGATCATGGCCAGGGTCCGCGCCGCCTGTGGCAATTCATCTTCCCGGGCCAGGCTGTTCATGGCCAGAAACACCTTTACCTTGCGGCCGTGGGCGTGATCGATCATGGCCGCGATCTCGGCCATGCTGAAATGCTTGGCGAGGGCCCGGGCGTTCAGGTCCGGCGCCCCGATGTAGACGGCGTCGGCGCCGTGGGCAACGGCGGTCTCGAAGACTTCCAGGGTGCCGGCCGGGGCGAGCAGCTCGGGTTTGGTGCTGTTCATGGCTGTCAAAGTGCGAACCGTTGGGTCGGCTGATGGCGGCGAGAGAGCCTTTTGACGGCGGCGGGCTCGGAGAGCCGAATATTACCACGAAGGGCACGAAGGACACGAAGAAAAGATTTTCACTTCGTGCCCTTCGTGGTGAAAAATGGTTTCTACCAGTCACATCTGAGAAAAACCGCCCCCCGAGTCCGCGACGTCAGAAGTGCAGGGAAGAGGGCCTTTTGCGGCGGGACCTCTTGCGGAAGACCGGCAGCAGGAGGATGCCGCCTGCGAAGCCGCCGACATGGGCCCACCAGGCAATGCCGCCTTCGGGGAGGTGCGACGCCCCGATGAGGACGATGGAGCCCTGGATGAACTGGAGCAGGAACCAGACGCCCAGGAAGAAATAAGCGGGAACCTCCACCATGTAGAAGAGAAAAAAGAACGGCAGCAAGGTGAGGATCTTGGCCTTGGGAAAGGAGAGAAAATAGGCGCCGAGGATCCCGGCGATGGCGCCGCTCGCCCCCACCATGGGATAGACGGAACCGGGTGCGGACCAGTACTGCGTGAAGACCGAGGCCACCCCGCAGAGGAGATAGAAGATCATATAGCCGCCGTGTCCCATCAGGTCTTCGACGTTGTCGCCGAAGATCCACAGGATCCACATGTTCGAGAGGACGTGAAACAGGCTGCCGTGCAGGAACATGGAGGTGAAGATGGTCGAGACCGCCATGGGCTCCAGACCGCCATCCTGGAACCGGGCAGGCACGAACCCCCACTGCCTGATGAACGGCTCCATGTGGCCGCCCAGCCGCCATTCGAAGATGAAAATGGCGATGTTGGCGGCGATGATGCCGACGTTGATAACCGGGTAATGCCTGGCGGGGATGTTGTCCCTGAGGGGAAGCATGAATCAATGGAGAATGGATAATGGATAATGGACAATGAAAATCATCATTTCCTGCATTCTTCGTTGCCCGTTATCAATTATCCATTCTCCATTACACTCAGCTCTTCACTCCAATATTGAATCAATGGAGAGCGGCGGGGGATAGTGATAATGAAAATTATCATTCATCCATTATCCATTATCAATTATCCATTGTCCATTACGCGTTCTTTATTGCCTCTCCCGGCAGCGGCAGCACGAAATAAAAGTTGTTCCCCTCTTCCGTGGGCTCATAGCCGACCCGCCCGCCGTGGACTTCGATCACCTGCTTGAGGAAGGCCAGTCCGTGGCCGGTGCCTGGCTTGCGCCTGGTTTCCTCCCGGCGGTAGCCTTCAGCAAAAATGGATTCCGCCTCGGCAGGAGACAAGTGGCGGCCGGTGGTGAACACGTTGAATTTGATCGCGTCCTGGCCCGGGCCGAAGTAGTCGCGGAAGATCTCCCTGCCATAGGTCACCGCTTTTCGCGGCAGCCCTCGGTGGTCGATGACCTCCTCGGTGTATTTGACCGCGTTGGAAAAAAGGTTGGCATAGACCTGGGCCAGCAGCCCCACATCCACCATGAGCGGCGTCTCTTCCTCCAGCATGTCGGAGGGCCGTTCGATAGTGATCCCGCGCCGGTCCAGCCGCCGCTTGTAATGCTCGAGCTGCGGCAGAATGATCTCTTTTTCCACGAAGCAGGTGCGCGGCCGCAGCACGAATCGCCCCCGCTCGAAGTGGTCCGGCCGGAACAGGCTTTCCAGAAACAGGCTGGTGGCGGCGTGATGACGGCGCAGCTCCTCGTCATATTTGTTCAGGTCATCGTGGAGGGATTCGATCTGCGCGACCACTGTCTGACACACCCCGCCCGCGATCCCCTGTTTTTCCTTGAACGAGAGAATCGTCGCCTTGAGCTGATGGAGGTCACGGATCTTCCTGGTGAGCTGATTGAAGATGTGCTTGAAGTACATGTTCGGCACAATGACGTTGTGCTCGATATCCATAATGAGGCTGTTGATGAACCGGAGATGCCGGAGGTTCTGCTGGACCAGAAGCCGGTTGTGAAGGTGAAACCCAAGGAGCCGCACGTAGCGGTCGATGAAAAACTGATCGGTACCGGTGAGCTCGGTGAGCGGCGAGAGCTCGAGCGCCCCCAGGACGAGGTTTCCGCTGGCCGCCTCCTGGGACCCTTGGGGCAGCGCTTGGCGGCGATGAATGGGGAAGAGGAAGGAGTCCGCCAGCCGACTAGGCGCCGGGGGGGCTGCCACCGGGGCGGGTGTCGGCTGGCGATCGAAGATCAGTCCCCGTGAGCTGTCGCAAACCAGCTCCAGGGTGCCGGCGGTCTCGTTGGTGAGGAACAGCCGGCACTGCAGCCGCAGGTACTCGCCAGGCAGAGCGACGCAGAGCCGGTAGAAATCCTGTAGGGTGTCGTATTCCTGGGCCAGATCGGAAAAGGTGCGCAAGAGCCACTGCCATTCCTGGTGATGGCGGTTTTGCTCATATTCCGAGCGAATCTGCCGGATCCGGGCGCGGATTGGCCCCAGGTCCGAAACGACCATCTCAGAAGCGCCATGGGCAGGGGGCAGCGTCACGGTTCCCGCTCTTTGTGCTTATTGATGGGTTTCGAGCACGACCTCTTCGAAATCGGCGGTTTCCTTCAGCAGCACGTGCACGTGCTGGTTGGCGGCGACGGCCACGTCAAGGCCGGTGTAGTCCGGCTGGATGGGCAGCTCCCGGCCGCCCCGGTCCACGAGCACCGCCAGCTGAACGCCCAGCGGGCGGCCGAAGTCCATGAGCGCGTCCATGGCCGCCCGGATGGTCCGGCCGGTGAAGATCACGTCGTCGATGAGGATGATGGCCTTGCCCTCGATCCCGAAGTCGATATTGGTGCGCTTGACCACCGGATTCTGGGCCGCCAGGCTCCAGTCGTCGCGGTAGAGGGTGATATCCAGGCTGCCGGCGGGAACGGCGATCTTCTCCTTGGCCTCGATGATTTTCTGGATGCGGTTGGCCAGGTGGACCCCCCCGGTGTAGATGCCGACGAGGGCGATATTGCTTACGCCCCGGTTCCGCTCCAGGATCTGGAGGGCGATCCGGGTGAGCGACCGCTCGATGTCCTCGGCCGACATGATTCTTTCGCGCTGTACCATGCTGCCGTTCTCCTTGACCCGCAAGTGGCTCCCGGGATCGATTCCTGCTCATCAGCGTACCACGAATCCCGCCGGGAAGACCAACGAAATCCGTCGTTTCGGTCAGCCAGCGGCCGCTTCCTGCCGGGACCAGAAGAAATCGATTCCCTTCTCGGCCACCAGATTGATCGCCTCCGGGTAGGCCTCGCACTCGGCCGCGAACACCTTGGCGGCGATTTCTTCCGCGGTGTCCTGGCCGGCCAGGGGGACGCACTTCTGGACGATGATGGGACCCTCGTCGTACTCCTCGTTGGCGAAATGGACCGTACAGCCGCTCACCTTCACCCCCCGCGCCTTCACCGCCTGGTGCACCCGCATGCCGTAAAAGCCGGCGCCGCAGAAGGCGGGGATCAGCGAAGGGTGGATGTTGAGCACGGAGCGGCGCAGGTGGGCGGGTGGCACGTAGAGCTTGAGGAAGCCGGCCAGGCAGACAAGGTCGACCTCGTGCTTTTTGAGAATGGCGTTGATCGCGTCGTTGCCCTCGGCGTGAAAGGCGGGGTAGCCGTACTTTCGCGCCTTCTCGAGACCGAGGGCGCTCTGCTGATTGGAGACCACCACTCGGATGCGCGCCTTGAGCAGTCCCTGCCCGATCTTTTCGTGGAAATTGTCCAGGGTCCGGCCGGTGCCGGAGAGAAGGACGGCCATGTTCAGCATGCTGCAGCCTCCGGGGCGAATATCGTCTCTTCTTTCGTGTGCCTCGATTTTGAGCTCACAGATTCAAAAGCCTCTTTTTTACCACGAGGGACACGAAGACCAGGGAGAAAAACCGATGAAGACTTTCTTCGTGTCCCTTCGTGCTTCGTGGTGGAATCCGCTTTTGCAGAGGGGGACACAGATCCCGGTGATGTCACCCCGGCAGGGAATCCGGATTCACCTTGTTCAGCCACCCGATGATGGCGGTGTCGTACTTGCTGGTGAGGGCGAAGACTTTCCGCATCAGCTTGAACCGGGTCCTGAGGGTGGTATTGCCGGTGGCCTTGATTTCCGAGAGCACCTGGGGGTAATCGGCCGGATCGACGATAACGGTCACGTCCCGGAAGTTCTTGGCCGCGGCGCGGAGCATGGTGGGGCCGCCGATGTCGATATTCTCGATGGCGTTCTCCAGGGTGCAGGCCGGGTCAGATGTGGCCTTTTCGAAGGCGTAGAGGTTGACGGCGATGATGTCGATGGGGAGCAGGCCGTACTCCTTCATCTGCGCCTGGTGCTTGGGGTTGTCCCGCTGGGCGAGGATGCCGCCGTGCACTTTCGGGTGCAGGGTTTTCACCCGGCCGTCCAGCATCTCCGGAAAGCCGGTGAGCTCGGCCACGTCTTTCACGGCGATGCCGTTCTCCCGCAGCTTCTTGGCGGTGCCGCCGGTGGAAAGGATCTCGATCCCCAGCTGCTCCAGCTCCTTAGCGAACCCCTCGATCCCCGACTTGTCTGTCAGGCTGATCAACGCGCGCTCCACTTTTTTCATTCCGTTCTCCTCCTAAAAAATGGTCCAGGTCGAGACCTGACGATCTCTTCCAGTCTTCAGCCTTCGGCCAGCTTCAGGTCGGAGGAGCGCCCTGTTTGCGGTTTGAGGATCTAGGCACGCTTTTGCCTTGCCTCCAACCTCTAACCTCCAACCCTTCTTGCCTTGGTGATAAAAAGGCCTTGTAAAGTCTCAGTCGTCCTTGCGGATGAAATTTCTGATCAGCCGGCGGTCCCGCTTGCCGGGCCGTTTCCTGGGGACCATCCGCTCCACGGCGAGGAGGACCCGCTCCTCCCGCTGCCGCTCCCGGGCGACCCGGCTTTCTTCCGTTTCCTCGTACAGGGCCTGGGCCACCCTGGCGGGGCCGCGCTTGTCGGAAAGCCCCAGGACGACGACCGTGAATTCGGCCTCCTCGCGCTGAATGCGCAGGGTGTCGCCCGTTTTCACCCCCTTGGCCGGCTTGGTCCTGGCGCCGTTGAGGTGGACTTTGCCGCCGGTGACCGCCTGGGCCGCCGACGAGCGGGTCTTGAAAAAACGGGCGGCCCAGAGCCATTTGTCGATCCGGACCTCCACCCCGTTCTCCGCATTCACAATTTAATCTCCCTGGCCGGGGCAAATTCCTTCGTGGCGCGGCCCCAACCCGTCGCAAGAATATGGAAATGTACCACATCCCGCCGCGTCCGGCACCGGGTTTCGGGGGCTCGCCAGGGGGAGAAGGTCTTCGTGGCGGCGATCCGCAGCAGCTTGCACGCATTCATCTCAAAGCCCGTGCAAGCTGGGTTGCCGGGAGGGCTCAGCCCAATTGGCCTTGCCTGATGGCTGACCGCTGGACGAGCTCAAAAAAAGTGCGGACGCTCGGCCTGGCGAGTATAGTAGCAAGCTCTTCTCCAAATTTCTGGACCACCATGAAGCTCAAGACCGTCGGCGTCAAAAACATCCGCTATCCGGTGAAGATCCGGGAGAAGGGCGGCGGCCTGCAGGAAACCGTGGCCAGCATCACCCTGCAGGTCAGCATCCCCCGCCAGTACCGCGAAACCTGCATCTCCACCTTCATCGCCGTCCTCAACAAATACCAGGACGAGATGAGCGTGCGCATCTTTCCCGAGCTCCTGGCCGAGGTGCGAGACGGCCTGCAAGCCGAAGCGGCCCACGTGGAGATGACCTTCCCCTATTTCATCCAGAAGCATGCGCCGGTGACCGGCACTCCCAGCCTGATGGAATACACCTGCCGGTTCACCGGCGGCATCGGCCGGGACGAGAATTTCATCCTCTCGGTGTGGGTGCCCAGCACCACCCTCTGCCCCTGCTCCAAGGAGATCAGCGAATACGGGGCCCATAACCAGCGGGCCGAGATCAATCTCAACGTCACTTTCAGCGGCTTCATCTGGGTGGAGGACCTCATCGGCATGGTGGAGGCCGGCGCCTCCTGCGAGGTTTTCGCCCTCCTCAAACGGCCGGACGAGAAATACGTCACCGAGCGCGCGTACGACAATCCCATGTTCGTGGAGGATGTGGTGCGGCGGGTGGCGGAAAGCGCCCGCCGCCATCCTAACATCCAATGGTTTTCGGTTGGGGTGGAGAGCTTCGAGTCCATCCACAAGCACAGCGCCTACGCCTACGTGGACAGCCGGGATATCTGAGGCGTCCTCCATTCCTTCACCGGTTGTTGTCGCGGGCTGAAATCTCTGCCCTCCTCTTCCGCATTTCCGTATCGATTCCGCAGGGCCGGAACGCCGCCGTCCTTCACGGCAGCGCTTGACCATCGACCTTCGCGCTGGCTCGGCGGCCGCTCTTCTCCGGCTATTGGCCTGATTCCTCCCCTTCCCCGAGCGCATAGTGAAATTCCCCGCCTTGGGTGATATCCCCCGAGGTCGGCCCGCGTTTCCGGAACCTTCAGCGGTGCCCAAATGGTGGATCTTGTTCTGCAATATACCGGAATAACTTTCGAAATCTGAAATACGGCGAGAGGGGAACCAGTCTTGCAGAAAGGGCCGCCGAGGGAAATCCCGCGAGAGAGCGAGCATGAACCGACTGCACCCCTACAGCGCCTTTCTTCTTGCCCTGGTGGCCGGCACCGCCTTTCTGGTCTCCGCCCTGACCGCGGGTCCCTTGCGGCCCAGAAAGGATGAATCCCGGCACGAGAAATCCTCTGCCTTGGAGAAAGATAAGGTGCTCCTGGCAGACCGGGCGGCCGCCGACGGGCAGGCGGCGCTTCATCTCGGGAACGGGCTTGCCGAGTGGTGGACCCGGGAAGGGGGGCCGAGCACCACCCTCCAGCGCGGCGAGCCGCTTCTCCCTCTCCCGGGAATCCCCTCCGGCGGACTTTCCCTGAGGGCGGTAACGGGCAGGATCGGAAGCGCTGGCGGCACAGCCGGAGGAACGGCAAGCCTGGCTTCGTCCCTGTGGCTCGGAGAAGATTTCGACCGGATCCAGGCCAGGAAATTCAAGGAATGCGTGGAGCGCCACGCCGCCAGGTTTCGGATCAAGCCCAACCTGGTATTCGCCATCATGAAGGCGGAGAGCCACTTCGATGCCCTGGCGGTCAGCACCGCGTCCGCCCAGGGGCTGATGCAGCTCGTGCCCGCCACCGGCGGCCGAATCGCCTACAGGATGGTGTACGGCAAGGACATGGTCCCCTCCCGGAAGTACCTCCTGGACCCGAGCAACAACATCGAGCTGGGCACCGCCTATTTGCGCCACTTGGCGGAGGTATACTTCAACGCCGTCGAGAGCCCGGATTCGCGGGATTATTGCCTGATTGCCGCCTACAATACCGGACCGGCCAATGTCTACCGGGCCTTCGGCGGCGATTACGAACGGGCCATGGCCCGGATCAATTCCCTTTCTCCGCCCCAGGTGCTCGCGTATCTCAAGAGCCATCTCCCCTGCGAGGAAACCCGCAACTATCTGGCCAAGGTCGTGTCTTCCCGGCGCGAGTTCTTTGACCTTTGATGGCGCCGGCTTCCTATTCCCATTTTCCCTCGAAAAGCGGTTCCACGGGGCCTCGTTCCCGGTCGATCTTCAGCTCGGCGAAAAGGTCGGCATGCTCGGCATCCTCCTCCTCGGTGTCCAGGGTGATCCCATCTCCTCCTTGAGATCTTCCGCGGCGGCGATCAGGACGAGATCGGCCCCTTCCCTGTCCAGGAGCTCGGGCGGGTCGGCCTCGGCGAAGCGGCGGCCCCGGAACACCTCCATGAGCGACTTGGGGAGCTCGGCCCGCTCCGATGGCCGCAGGCCGACTCCCCGGGGCGATGGGGCCTCGGGGTTCTTCACGCTGATGGTGTAGCTGGCCTCGGGCTCGATCCGCAGCTCCTCCTGAACCTCGCCTGGCTCCTTGGGCAGCTCGAGGGCATAAACGAGGTGGGTGTGGCCGCCATGCCGCAGAAGGCGGTAGACCCCCTCGCCGGCGGGCCGCGCCGCCGGGACGTGCCGCTCGCTCCTGGTTTTCGTGCGATACTGGTCGCCGCTCAATTCGTCCCTGAGGGAAGCCGGACTTTTACGGACCAGATCGACGAAGCCCCAGAACCGCTGCCCCTTGTGCCCGGGCTCGGGCAGCCTTTTGCCCCCGATGACGGCCAAGCGGAACCGCTCCCTGTTGCCGGGGCTCAAGACCATGTAGAACCGCTGGATGTCCTTGATCGATTCCGGCCTCTCCTCCACCCTGGCCGGTAAAAGAAGTAAATGTTCCCCCCGTTCCCAGGTCTTTACTCGTTCCTTTTCGGTCACTGCCATTTGGGTCACCGTTGATGTGGGTTGGCGCGGCGTGCGGGACCGGCTGGAAATAAGCAGAACCGAGCCGCCGGCGGCGAGAAATTAAAGGCCGGCCTCAGGCGAAGCATCTTGAGTATGAAAAAATCGGCTTTCCTCAAATTGTGGCAGAAAGGCGGCGGTGAATCAAAGAGGGGAGGGGCGCCCCGGAAAGGGCCAGCGGGGAGGCCGGACAAGGGAGCCCGTGAGGTCGGCATCGCAGGTGCGATCTGATTCCGCAACACCCTCCAGATAAGAGAAAGTATTCGGCTGAGTGACGATTTTATGATAGAAATCCATCTGCTATGAGATGTGATCAGGGAAAATCGATGATTTCGCACCCCCCGGCCCCCGGCGGGCGGCGAACGAGGAAATAAGCTAGCTACACAGCGCGGATCGTCGGCAAAGCGGTGCATAGCGACAAAATTTTCGATTACGGAGAAGAAGATGCTCCTGAAGCTCACCTGGTTCGGCCATTCCTGTTTTCTGCTGGAGACCGCGTCAGCGCGGGTCCTCATCGATCCCTTCCTTGGCGGCCGGGAGGTGGCGGCCGACTACATCCTGGTTTCCCACGGCCACGGCGACCACCTGGGGGACACGGTGGCGGTGGCCCGGCGGACCGGGGCCACGGTGGTCGCCAATTTCGAGATCACGAGCTGGCTCGCCAAGCAGGGGATCAAGAAGACCCATGCCCAACACATCGGCGGCGGCTTTGACCACCCCTGGGGGCGGGTGAAGCTCACCATCGCCCATCACGGCTCCTCCCTGCCGGACGGCAGCTACGGCGGCAATCCCTGCGGTTTTCTCCTTTCGGCCGCCGGGAAAAAGATCTATTTTGCTGGAGATACCGGGTTGTTTTATGACATGAAGCTGATCGGGGAGGAAGGGATCGATCTGGCCATCCTGCCCATCGGCGACAACTACACCATGGGTCCGGCGGACGCACTGCGGGCGGTCAAGCTCATCGGGCCGGGCCGGGTGGTTCCCTGCCATTACGATACCTTCAAGGTGATCCGCCAGGACCCGCATGCCTGGGCGGCCGAGGTGGAAAGGACGACTGGCGCCCGGGCGACGGTCATGGCGCCGGGGGAAACCATCGATATTTGATACAGGTCTGAAGGATTCCATGTCTTCGCCTTCCCCCCTCCGGGGGACCTTCTTGTGCCTTTTCCTCCTGCTCGTTCTGCTCTGGCCGGTTCCCGCCCGGTCCCAGGAGAGGACCTGTTCCCCGGGGGCGTTGCGGCTGGGCATGTCCACCGCGCTCTCCGGACCGGCCGCCCGGCTGGGCCACAACATGCGGGCCGGGGTCCTCGCCGCCCTGGCGGAAGTCAACCGGCAGGGCGGCGTCCGCGGTCGCCCCCTCTGCCTGATCTCCCTCGACGACGGCTACGAGCCCGAGCGGGTGGTGCCCAACATGCACACCCTCATCGAGCGGGAGGGGGTCCTGGCGGTGATCGGCAACGTGGGCACCCCCACGGCGGTCGCGGCGGCGCCCATCGCCAGCCGGTTCCGGACACCCTTCTACGGCGCCTTCACCGGGGCCGGCCTCCTGCGCAAATCGCCCCCCGAGCGCTATGTGGTCAATTACCGGGCCAGCTACGCGGAAGAGACGGCGGCGATGGTGGACGCCCTCATCCGGCAGGGCGGGCTCAAGCCTCGGGAGATTGCCTTCTTCACCCAGCGGGACGCCTTCGGGGACGCGGGCTACGCCGGCGGAATGGCCGCCCTCCGCCGGCACGGCCTGAAGGACGAGCGGCAAATCGTCCACGGCCGGTACGAGCGCAACACCGTGGCGGTGGAAAACGGGCTGGCCGACATCCTGCTGGCCGACCCGGAGCCCAAGGCGGTGATCATGGTCGGGACCTACGCCCCCTGCGCCGCCTTCGTCAAACTGGCCCGGGCGCACGGCCTCCGGTCGCTGCTGCTGAACGTTTCCGTCGTGGGCGGGGAGCCCTTTGCCGAAAAGCTGGGGCCGGCCGGCGACGGAGTCATCGTGACCCAGGTGGTTCCCCACTACCGCTCGGAGCTTCCCATCGCCCGCGATTTCAACCGGGCGCTGGCCGCATGGAGCCCCAAAGCGGCGCCCACCTTCGGGGCCTTCGAGGGCTACATCGCCACCCGCATCTTCCTGCGGGCCTTGCGGACGATTCCGGGCGACCCTGCCCGGGAGAAGGTGATCGATGCCCTGGAAGGACTGGGCCGGTTCGATCTCGGCCTGGGAACCCCCCTCGTCCTCAGCCGGGAGGAGCACCAGGCAAGCCACCGGGTGTGGCCGACCATCATCCGCAAGGGCAAGCTGGTGCCGTTTCGATGGGAAGACCTGAAGAGCAGCCGCTGAAATCGCCCCCGGGCGCCGACCCCATCCGGCTGACCTGGCTGATCACCATCCTCGGCTGCGCGGCGGGCGTGGTGATGATCGCCATCGTCGCGTGGACCTTCGCCGACATCCGGGCCGAGCGGTATCAGCTGGAGCGGTTCAAGGCCGGTCTGATCGAGTCCCGGGCCCGCATCGAGCAGGCCCTCCTCGCGGACAAGGAAACCATTTACGCCCTTCTCTTCGCGGAAAGGCCGGCCAGCGGCAATGGTACCCCGCCGCGGCTGAAGCTCCGCGCCATGGTTGCGGATTACCGGAAGATGATCGCCAATCCGGGAATGGCCGACACCTTTGCCGACCTGGAGAAGGCGGTCGCCGCCCTCGACGATCTCGCCAACCGGAGCAGCGCCTGGTCCGGCCGGCGGGCCGGGGTCCTGGCCCAACTTTCGGCATCCCGCCAGCGGGTGGAGGAGACCCTGACCCGGCTGGACGAGATGGTGCAGAGGGCCTATGGCCGCAAGCGGCTCGGCTTGGCAGGCCGCATCCGGGAATACCGCCGGGCCGGGGAGCACGAGGAGAGCGAGCTGGGTCGGCGGCTCATCGCCGATCTGCCGAGAATCCCCGACCTCTCGGCCATCCGCCGGGACCTGGCCGATCTGGCTGTTCTCTGCGAACGCCTGCGCGGCGAGGAACGCCTGGATTTTTTAGCAGATATCAAGGACAACCGGATCAGGACCACTCTGGTACGCCTTCGCCGCCAGCTCGAGATCACCCCCGAGCTGGAGGGAGGTCCGGCCCTGCTCGGCGATTTCGAGGCGGCCCTGTTCGGCACCGGGTACGTGATCGAAAACGAGCACCAGACGGTGGTCCCGGGGGTGGGCGGGCTGTACGGCCTGGCCCTGACCAGGCTGGAGCTGGCGGAGGAGGGAGAGCAGCTGCGCCTGGAGGCGGCAAGCCGGTTCGATGCCATCAGCCGTCTGCTCCGGGACCTGACCGGGCCGGTGGAGAGCATTGCCTCCGAAAGGGTGCTGCGGGTGGAGTCCTCCCTCCGGACCGCCTGGCGCACCATGCTCATGCTGTGGCTCGGCACCGGGGCGCTGTTTGTCCTCATCTCCACCAGGATTATTCGGGCGGTCAAGCGGCAGGTGCAGGCCATCGGGGAGACCAACCGGGCGCTCCTCGCCAGCCGGGAGGAGCTGCGGGACTCGGAAGAGCGGCTGCACCGGCTCTCGAGCAGCCTGCTCACCGCCCAGGAGAACGAGCGGCGGCGGATCGCCCGGGAGCTGCATGACGAGCTGGGCCAGGCCATGGCCGCGCTTAAGCTGCAGGCGCGGGCCGCGGAGCGGAGCATCGGCGACCCCGCCCCTCCCGCCCTGAAGGAGGAATGCCGCCACCTCCGGGAGGCTATCAGCGAGATCATCGAGAACATGCGCCGCCTTTCGCGGGACCTGAGCCCCGTTGTTCTGGAGGACCTGGGCTTCGAGGCGGCGGTTGAGCACCTGACCGGCACCTTCGCCGCCCTTTATGGCGTCAAGGTGGAGCTCGCCCCGGCCGAGATCAGCCACCTCCTCTCCCGGGAGGCGCAGCTGAACATCTACCGGATCCTCCAGGAGCTGCTGAACAACATCGGCAAGCATGCCGGCGCCGGGAGGGTGCGGGTGACCATCTGCCGCAGGGATTCCGAGCTGCTGTTCACAGTGGAGGACGACGGGAAGGGATTCGACGTGGCCCAGGTGAAAGGGGCCAAGGCAACGGAAAAGGGGCTGGGCCTCACCGCCGTGTCGGAACGGGTCCGCCTCCTGACCGGCCGGCTCGAGATCATGAGCGAGCCGGGGGCCGGGACCACCGTGACCATCGGCGTGCCTTTGGCGTGATTTTTCAGGGGAGATCGGTTAGAAAGGAGCAGATCGTCTCCACAGCCCGTTAAGGAAAGATTCATGAAGCGCTGTCGCATCATCCTGGCGGATGACCATACCCTGATCCGGCGGGGCCTGCGGAAAATGCTCGAGGAAGACGAGTCCCTGCAGGTGATCGGCGAGGCGGGGGATGGCCTCGAGCTGCTCGACCTGCTCCGGAGGACGGAGCCCGACCTGATCCTTCTCGACATCTCCATGCCCAACCTGCGGGGCATCGAGGCCATCGGCGAAGTTCGCCGGGTCCGGCCCGGCATCAAGATCCTCATCCTCACCATGCACAAAAGCGAGCAGTACCTCTGCTCGGCCATGCAGGCAGGGGCCAGCGGCTATCTGCTCAAGGAGGATTCCGATACCGAGCTGCTGCCGGCCATTGTCCGGGTGATGGCGGGCGGGCTTTACATTTCGCCCGTCCTCGCCGCGGACTTTCCGGAAGACGTGCTCCTCTCCTGCCGCGAGCAGGGGCAGGCCCAGGCCGATCCCCTGACTCCGCGGGAGCGACAGATCCTCAAGCTGATCGCGGAAGGGATCACCAACCGCGAGATCGCCGACCTGCTCGCGATCAGCAAACGGACGGTGGAGCACCACCGGGCCAATCTCATGAAGAAGCTCGACGCCAAGAATACGGCCGACGTGGTCAAGTTCGCCATCCGCGAGGGGTACGTGCCCCCGCCGGCCGCGTAAGGACCGCCTCTCGTTCGCAGGGCCTCTGGCTCTCCTTCCCGCCCCGATCGGTCCGATCCTGTGCTGCCCATGCAAGAAGCCGCTCCGCCGTACTCCTCCGCCTGACCAACGGCCTTTTCCATTCGCCGCTTTACATCGGACCGCCCTGGCCCCCACAATAAATTGGGACCGGGAAAGGCTCGCTTCCGAGTCTCTCTCGACCGAACCGAAACCCAGCGCAGGAGGAGGAAAATGGCGGCTTACCCCGAGCATTACAACTGGATCAGGACCAAATTCGGCCGAGTCATGGAGGTCCACCAGCAGCTCGGCCGGGAATTGATCGAGGCGGGACCCATCGACGAGAAAACCGGCCATCTCATCCAGCTGGCCGCCGCCGCGGCGACCCGCTCCGAGGGGGCCGTCCATTCCCACGCCAAGCGGGCCCTGGAGGCGGGTGCCAGCCCCGACGAGATCTATCACACCCTGGTGCTGCTGATCAGCACCATCGGCTTTCCCACGGCGGCCGCCGCCCTCTCCTGGGCCAGCGACCTGGTGGAGGAGAGCCAGCCGGCGGAGGCCTGAAAAGGGGCTTACGCCGGACCTCCTCGATCGTGACGGGAAAAGGGGGAGATGCTTCAAGGGGAGCGCGGCTCACGGCGCCCCGGCCGCCAGCAGCTCGCCGATTTTCCCGGGGGGGAGCGGCTCGCTGTACAGGAAGCCTTGTATCTCGTCGCATTCGGTGGAGCGCAGGAACGCCAGCTGCTCCTCGGTTTCCACGCCCTCCGCGATGATCTTCAGCCGCAAATGGTGCCCCATGACGATGACCGCTTTCACGATCGCCTGGTCGCTGAGGTCGGTGGCCACGTCCCTGATGAAGGACTGGTCGATCTTGAGGCTCCGGATGGGAAACCTCTTCAGGTAAGTGAGGGAGGAGTAGCCGGTGCCGAAATCGTCGATGGACAATTTGATCCCCATCTCCTTCAGCTTGCGCAGGTTCGGCACCGCCAGGTCGATGTCCTTCATGGCGGTGCTCTCGGTGATCTCGATGTCCAGATGGCGCGGGTCGAGTCCGGTCGCCTCCAGGACCTTGGAAACCCGCGCGGGGAGCTCGGGGTGCAGGAACTGGCGGGCGGAGAGGTTCACGGTGACGCAGAGGGTCTCGCATCCTGCCTCGCCCCAGGCCTTTCTCTGCCGGCAGGCGCTCTCCAGCACCCATTCGTCGATGGCGGCGGTGAAGCCCATCTCTTCCGCCAAGGGAATGAACCGGGCGGGGTGAAGGAGGCCCAGCTCAGGATGGTGCCAGCGCACCAGGGCCTCCAGGCAGGTGATCTCCCGGGTGGCGATATTCACCAGCGGCTGGTAGTGGACCACCAGCTGCCCGCGCTCAAGGGTCCGGCGCAGGCTGTTTTCGAAGAGCAGCCGTTCCACGGTCCTGACGTTGAGGGCGGTATTGAAAAACTGGTAATTGTCCCGGCCCTGCTCCTTGGCATGGGTCATGGCGATGTCGGCGTTCATCAGGAGGGCTTCCGGATTGCCGCCGTCCTCGGGAAAAATGCTGATGCCGATGCTCGCGGTCAGGTAGACCTCCCGGGAGTCGATGCGGAAGGGTCTCCGCAAGGCCGCCATGATCGTTTCTATGAGAAAAGGGACCCCATCCGGAGTCACCTCGGGAAGGAGCAGCACGAACTCGTCCGCCCCCACGTGGGCCAGCGTGTCGGTTTCGCCGATGGCGGCCCGCAGCCGGCCGGCCACCTCCCGGATCAACTGGTCGCCGATGGCGTGCCCCAGGGTGTCGTTGATGGACTTGAAGCGGTCGAGATCGAGAAAGGCCACCCCGAGCTTTTTCCCGTTGCGGCGCACCTGGGCCAGGCCGCGGTCGAGATGGATCATCAGCAGCGGCCGGTTGGGGAGTCCCGTGAGCAAATTGTGGTAGGCCTGGTACTTGATCGTATCCTCGGCTTTCTTCCGCTTGGTGATGTCGCGGGCGATGCCGATGAAGAAGTGTTTCCCGTTCTTGACGTATTCGCCGTACGAGATCTCCAGGGGAATTTCCCGGCCGTCCCGGTGAAGCCCCGGCATTTCGACCGTCCCCCAAGGCAGGTGCCTTTCACCGGTAGCGAGGTGATCGCGCATTGCCTGGAAGTGGGCCTGCCGGAACCGCTCGGGCATGAGCAGGGTGAGAGACTTCCCCTGGAGCTCGGCGCTCGTGAAGCCGAACAGTTTTTCCACCACAGGGTTGCTGAAGGTGATCCGGCTTTCCTCGTCGATGGTCACCATCGCGTCCTGGGCGGTCTCGGCGATGATGCGGTAGCGCTCCTCGCTCTCCCTCAGGGCCTCTTCCGCCTGCACCCGGGCGGTGATGTCCACATGCATCAGCACCACTTGCCGGATGGCGCCCCCTTCGTCCTTGACCGGGTAAATGAAGCCCCTGACCCAGCGGGCACGGCCTTTGCGGACGGCCTCTGCCGGTTCGTAGAAAATCGCCGGGATCTCCGCCGCCTCTCCGGCAAAGGCCTTCCGCAGGTAGGGCAGGGCCCCCTTGACCGCAAGCTGCTGATCCTGGAGCACGTTGTAACCCCGAGTGGCCTCCAGGGTGAGCCCCCAGAGCTTCTCCCAGGCCCGGTTCACTTCCACGGTCCGGCCGTCGGGGGAGAAGATCTGCATGCTGACCGGCGACTGCCCGAACAGGTTGCGGAACCGCGCTTCGGAGAGGCGGAGTGCCTCCTCCGCTTCCCGGCGCGCGGAAATGTCTTCGAGGGTGACCACCCCGGCGATGATCCGTCCCTCCTCGTCCCGGACGGGCGACGAGCTCACCCTCATGAGCCCGTGGGTTCCGTCCCCCCGCAAAAAGTCGATCTCCTCGCCGCTTATCGTCTCCCCGTGGAGGGAGCGGGCGAGCGGCCATTCTTCGGGCTGGTAGGGCCTGCCGTCGGGATGGAAGCCCTTGTATCCGCCGTATTCGCCGATGGCCGCGGCCTGGAGGAACGGCTGGCGCAAGATCCGCTCCACCTGCTTGTTGCCGAGGATCAGTTTCCCCGAAGGGGCCTCGGCAATGATGACCCCCACCGGGATATGCATGAGCACCGTTTCCAGGAATTTTCTCTCGCCCTGCAGGAAAGCGGAGCCGCGGGTCAGCTGCGTCTTTTCCATCCTTTCAGGATAGCGGTTTCCCGGGCGGAAATACACCGCGCGAAAAGGGGGCCAGCTGAAACGATCGAGAGGGGGATCCCACCGTCGGTTCCCGCTATCTCTGGCCTTCGGATGCGGACGCCTCATGAGGCTCCGCTCCCATGCCGGCGCGGACCGGTTCATTTACGGAAATCGGGAAAGACCTCGGAGGGAAACGAAGCAGCAGCGGCTCGTGTTGACTCCCGCCGGGCAAGGTTTTTGAGGGGGGCATGCCAGTGGTGCCGCTTCCACAGCCCGATGTAAAGGAATGGCCCGTGGAAGCGGGCGTGCAGCTTTGTTTTGAAGCGGATGGACGGATGATTGATGCAGTCGCTGATGCTGAAGAGCCGATCGCGGCCGCGGGCGGCCAGAAAGCGGTACAGCCGGCAGCGCAGAAAAACCGCCACTCCCTTGCCCCGGTGGGCCGGCAAGGTGTAGGAATCATAAAGGAAGGCCTGGCGGGATGTCAGCGCCAGCCGTTTCCCCATGAAGACCGCTTCCCGGGTGCAGCACCAGGTGAAGGCCGCCAGCTCCGAGCCGTGCTTGGCCGCCAGGCAGAGGTGACCGCGCCGGAGCCGATCGATCCGCTCTTCCATGTTGGCTGTTTGCCCGGGCAAGGCGGCGAGCGGACCCATTTCCTCTTCGGTGAGCAGGGTGATCCCGTATTCCTCAAACCCCTTTTCCAGTCCCTTCAAGGCTTCGCCTTCCCCTCCTTCCTCCACCAGATAGTAGCTGGTGAGTCGAAGACCACTGCGGGCCAGCGCATCCAGCAGGAGGCGCCGGGAGGGGCTGTACCGCAACTTGAATAGCAGGTGGGAAAAATAAGCTCCGATCATGCCACGCCCAGGACTTTCCTGGCCTCACGGTGGGAATAGGGCCTCATGCCAAGGGCCTTTGCGATCAAGAGGACACGCTCCACCAGGGTGCGATTGGTCGCCAGGGTGCTCCTCTCCCGGTCGAGCCAGATGTTGTCTTCGAGCCCCACCCGGACGCCGCCTCCCGCCGCCAGGGCCATGGCGTTCATCTCCACTTGGGCGTGGCCGATGCCCCCGACCGACCAGATCGAGCCAGGGGGCAGCTCCCTGATCATCAGACCGAGGCTGAGCATCTCGGCCTGCGCGCAGGCGATGTTGCCCAGGATCAGGTTGAAGTAGTATGGCGGCGAGATCATTCCTTTCGAGATGAGATATTTGGCATAGTTGACCATGCCCAGGTCAAAGACCTCCATTTCCGGGCGGATGGAATTGGCTTTCATCTTGGCGGCCAGTCCCCGGATCGTTTCCGGCGGGTTGATGCTTGCCTGCCTGTTGAAATTGAGCGAGCTCAGGATCAGGCTCCCAAAATCCGGCTTGAGGCCGTTATTCAGCTCCAGCACTTCGGAGCGCTGGGCAAACTCGTTGTGGGTCCGGCCGCTGGTGGAGACGCAGAGCACCAGGTCCGGCTGGCGGCGGCGAATCCCGGCAATGATCTCCGCATAGACCTCCTTGCGGAAAGTTGGCATCCCCGAGCCGTTCTCCCTGGCATGAAGATGGACCATGTTCACGCCGAGATCGGCCATTTCCAGGACATCCTCGATGATCTCCGCCGGCTTGAGGGGGACGTACGGCGTCATTTCCCGGGTCGGGATCATGCCGGTTGGCGTGAAATTCAGGATGAATTTCCGGGGAGCAATTGTCGGCATCCCAAAAAGCCGCTCCGCTGACGGTCCACGCTGTGTAAGTTGTTGTTTGCTCATTCCCGCCCGCCGAGGCCCAAAGGTTATTGCGAGGCCATCGATATTGTTGGCGATGCCTTTTCCTGCCCCACGGGCTCGAGGCAGAATAGCGCTCCTTAAGCATGCAAATCCGGAGCCCATGCAGTGCGGGTTGCTAATTTCGTGGGATAAGACCTGAATCCTTGACGACGGGTTGATCTCGTCGGACCTATCTCATTGAATCGGTGACCCGTGGCACAGACTGCGGCCGAGCCATGGCTTCACCCGTCGCCCTTCGGGGCGCCCGTCCCCACGCCATCTCCTTTGCCGGCAACGGTTCGATAGAGCCCATCCTAATCGAACGGCCGTTTTCGCTCTGGCGCACGGACGAACCCTCACGGATTCAGGTAAAAGAGAAAAAACCGTACAACGAAGGAGGGAGCGAAAAGGTTCCGGTTTACCGGTCGGATTTTTCGGATTCCCGGATGGCCGCTCTTCGGAAGAGGCGAAGGCCGGGGGGCAGGGGAGATGCCGGAAGGAGGAATTCCGCGATGGCTGGAGAATGCAGCAATTCTCTTCTTGACACGAAAGGGCAGGGGGACCGATCCTAGGGTTTTCTTGCGAAATTTGGCGTTATCTCCACCATCGTCACTCCGGCGCAGGCCGGGGCCCTGACCCACCTGAAAGGACCGGATTCCGGGAGGACTCCACGATATGAATCGAAGCAAGCTGGCGGGCAAGCTGCTGCTTTCCGGCGGCCTTCTTGCCTACCTGTTTTGGAAATTTCCCGCCGCCGATACCTTTGCCGCCATGCGGGAGACCCGGCTCCTGCCGTTTGCCGGGGCGGCTCTCACCTTGTTCCCCATTACCCTTCTGGGTGGGTGCCAGGCGCTGTACATGACCAGGGCGCAGGGGATTCCCCTCTCGCTCCGGGATATGGTCCGGATCAATCTGGCCACTGCTTTTTACGCCCTCTTTCTGCCCGGCGTGCTGGCCGGGGGGGCGGTCAAGTGGTACAAGCTTGCCAGGGCGGGGAGCAAACCTGCCCAAGCCGCGGCCGTGGTTCTCTTCAACCGCTATATGGAAACGTTCGCCGTGGTCCTGGTCGGGGTTCTTTTTCTTCTGCCCGATCCATTGCCGACCGGCGGCTTTCGCAGCCTGAAAACGGCGTCGCTCTTCCTGCTCGTGCTCTTTCTGATCGGCTATGGCCTGCTGCTGCTGCCCCGGCTTCCCGAAAAGGCGGAGCGCTGGATCGCCCGCCTGCCCCTGCCTCAACCCGTGCAGGAGAAGCGGCGGAAGCTCCTGGATGCCATGCAGCGGTTCCAGGACCTTCGCTTCCGGGATCACGCGGGCCTCCATGGCGTCCTCCTGCTCAGAAACGGCGTGGGCATTCTGTCCACCTACCTGCTGGCCCGATCGCTCGATCTTGACATCTCCCTCATCCAGGTCGGCTGGGTCCGCTCGGTGATGGCGCTGATCGCCACGCTGCCCCTCTCCTTCTCAGGCCTGGGCGTCCGGGAAGGGACCCTGGTGGTGCTGCTGAGCGGATACGGGGTGCCGCCCGCCCAGGCCCTGGCCTTCTCCTTCCTGATCTTTCTCAGGGGCATCCTCCTGGCCTCGGCGGGCGGCCTGCTTGAGCTGCACCAGTTCCTGCGGAAGCCTCTGGCCAACGGGGTCCATCGTTATTTCACGAACGAGCAGCAGTAATCGGTGACGGTCCCCACCTTGAGCCGGAACTTCGATTGGGCAGGGACCTCGAAGGTGGTGCCGCCGGTGTAATGGAGCCACTCCGAAGATCCGGCCTGCTGGACTTCCAGGTCGCCGCTCTGGATTTCCATGATCTCCTTGTCGCCGGTCCCGAACTCGTATTCGCCCGGCAGCATCACCCCCAGGGTTTTCTTCGAGCCGTCCGGAAAAATGATCGTCCGGCTGGTGACCTTGCCATCGAAGTAGACATTCGCCTTCCGCACCACCGTGACTCCCCTGAATTCGGACATGGACTTCCCCTCCTGTTTGTTTGCGCTGTTGAGGCAGGTTGAAGAGCGGGAATGTACCCGATACCGGGGAGATCCTCAATTGATTCCGTGGACGGGGCATTCCGCCCGCGCCGGCGAGACGGTCCTCTCCCGGTTCGTATTCTGATACGATGTCCTTGTTGGGTCACTTGTTCCGGATTCCCAGGCACGGAGACTCGGATTATCCGTGAACGCCGTCCATGCGCAGCGCAGCCGTGCGCAAAAGAAAATAGCCTTGGGCATCCTGCTCGTCCTCGTGCTGGCCCTTGTCTATGGGGGCCTTGCCCGGACCGGG
>JAJYKH010000275.1 GCA_021788685.1 Deltaproteobacteria bacterium
CCCCGACCGGTTCTGCAAGGCGGAGTGCTCGTTCTGCGACGGCCGCGGCCTGCCTCCCGCCGCCAAACGGTACCCCCTCGTCATCCGGGCCCGCGATGGGGGCGAACGGCACATCGACATGGCGGTAACGCCCCTCCGGGGCTTTCTGGGCACCCCCATGGGGGTGGTCGCCTCTTTCCGCGACATGACCCGCGAGCACGAGCTGGCCGCCCGCCTGGGCGGCACGGAGCAGCTCTCGGGGATGATCGGCCGCGACCCCAAGATGATGGCGGTGTTCCGGTCCATCCGGGAGCTGGCCCGGAGCAAGGCGGCGGTGCTCATCCAGGGAGAGTCGGGGACGGGCAAGGAGCTGGTGGCGGCCTCCATCCACCAGGAGTCCGCGCGGGCCGGGAAGCTCTTCGTGCCGGTCAACTGCGGCGCCCTGCCCGAGAACCTCCTCGAATCGGAGCTCTTCGGCCACATCAAGGGGGCGTTCACCGGGGCGATCCGCGACAAGAAGGGCCGCTTCGAGCTGGCAGACGGCGGCACCCTTTTCCTCGATGAGATCGGCGACATCTCCCCGGCCATGCAGGTCAAGCTGCTGCGGGTGCTGCAGGACGGCACCTTCCAGCGGGTGGGCGGGGAGGAGACGATCACGGTGGACGTGCGGGTCATCTCCGCCACCAACAAGGACCTGCGGCAGGAGATCGCGGCCAGCCGCTTCCGGGAAGACCTCTTCTACCGCCTCTGCGTGGTGCCCCTCACCCTGCCGCCGCTCAGGGAGAGGCGGCACGACATCCCCATTCTGGCCCACCACTTCCTGCAGAAGTTCCTGGCCGAGGAGAAGCGGCCCGACCTCCTCCTCTCCCCGGAGGTGATGGACGC
Organism: Deltaproteobacteria bacterium; assembly: GCA_021788685.1. GTDB lineage: Bacteria > Desulfobacterota > Desulfobulbia > Desulfobulbales > UBA5123 > JAJYKH01. The sequence goes on from JAJYKH010000275.1 coordinate 865, forward strand.
CCTGCTCGCCTATCCGTGGCCCGGCAACATCCGGGAGCTCCAGAACGTGATCCGCTACCTTCTGGTCCATTGCCAAGAGGGGATTGCCGGCATCGGGCACCTCCCGCCCCACCTGCGCGAACGGCCCCGCACCATCGATGTGGCCGCGCCCCGCGCCCGCAAGGCCAGGCCGGCCCTCACCCCGGCCGCGGTGGCGCAGGCCCTGGCCGCGAGCGGCAACAACCGGGCTCGGGCCGCCAAGCTCCTCGGCATCTCCCGGGCGACCCTCTACCGGTTCTTCGACCGGGAAAAGTAAGGGTCCGTAGCCCTGCTCCACTGGCGAGACTGTCTCACCTGTCTCACAGCTACCCAATTGCCTCATGCGATGAGACACCTCCCGGCTTCGTCTCTCTCCCCAGCCTTTCGCCGCTTAGCCGCTCGGCCGCTCCCTCTCCCAAACTGTCTCACATGATCATTGTGAGACATCTGCTCCGGAATCCGCCAATACGGCTCCTGCCACCCTCATTTAACCGAAATATCGTTCGAAAAAGCACCTTCCTCTCCCCCGTCCGGACCGGTGGCATGCCGGTTGCGATACCATGAAGGCATGGACCGGACCGACGATCTCATTCAGCGCCTCCTGCGGCTCTCCCGCGAGATGATCATCCTGGCCGACCAGGGCCAGGCGGCCGCCCCGGATGACGGCTGCCGGCTGCTGTTCGGCGTGCTCCAGGACTGCGCCTACAAGCTCCGCCAGGCGGCTGAGCGGGAGCGGGGCGCCCACGCCCGGGGCCGGACGAACGAGTGAAGAATCCCAGATGCCGTTCGAGAAAGGAGGAAGAGCCATGAAATGCACGACATGCGGCAAAAAAGAGGGGTTGACGGCCGAGCAGCGCTCCCTGCTCGCGGCGCTGGCCGCGGCGGCGGTTTCCGTCGGCGCCAAGGAGATCGCGGTCCTGAGCGGGCTCGATGCCAAGATGGTGAGCTGCGGCCTCAAATCGCTCAAAGAGAAAAGCCTGGTCGAGAGCCCTGCCCGCTGCCGGTACGCGATCACCGCCGCCGGCCTGGATGCTTGCGAATCCTAAGAATCCAAGGAGGAAAACCCATGTGCAATCTGGTCACCAAGGAAGCACCCGATTTCACGGCCCAGGCCGTGATGCCCGACAACTCGTTCGCGGAGGTCACCCTTTCCGCTTACCGGGGGAAGTACGTGGTCCTCTTCTTCTACCCGCTCGACTTCACCTTCGTCTGTCCGTCCGAGATCCTGGCCTTCAACAGCCACATCGAGGAATTCCAGGCCAGAAACTGCGAGCTGCTGGCGGTCTCGGTCGACTCCCAGTACACCCACCTCGCCTGGAAGAGCACCCCGGTGAAGGAGGGCGGCATCGGCAGCGTCCGGTTCCCCCTGGTTGCCGACCTGGACAAGAAGATCTCCCAGGCGTTCGGGGTCCTCGTCCCCCAGGGGGTGGCCCTGCGGGGGCTGTTCCTGATCGACCGGGAGGGCGTGGTCCGGCACGCGGTGGTGAACGACCTGCCCTTGGGCCGGAACGTGGACGAGGCCCTGCGGATGGTGGACGCCCTGCAGTTCTTCGAGCAGCACGGCGAGGTCTGCCCCGCCAACTGGCGGCCCGGCGAAGAGGGGATGAGGCCCACCCCCGAAGGCGTGGCGGAATACCTGGGCAAGCACGCCGCCTGACATTCAACCGGAGGAGAGAGACCATGAAGAAGACAATCGCGCACGGGATGGCGGCGGGGGCCGTTCTCCTAATGGCGGCGGGCCAGGCATCGGCCGCCCCGACCGGGATGCAGGTGGACACGAAGCTGTTCCCCTATGCCCCTTCCCTGATCAACTGGGAGAAGAGCAAGGCGGGTTTCACCCCCCCGGAAACCTGCGCCGAATGCCATCCCGACCAGTACAAGGAATGGACCGGGTCGATGCACGCCCTGGCCTTCCAGGACCCGATCTACCAGGGCGAGCTGAACAAAGCGGTCAAGGCGGTGGGCCACGACGTGGCCAGGCAGTGCGAAGGCTGCCATTCCGCGGCGGCGGTGGTGACCGGGGAGGTGAAGGGACCGGGGCTTACGGGGTTGGGCCCCATGGCCATGGCCGGGGTCTCCTGCGACATCTGCCATTCCGTGAAGGGCCACACCGGCTGGCAGACCCCCTACCACCAGCCGGAAAACGGCTCCTTCATCCTCTCGCCCGGCAGGGACACGCAGGATGGGGCGGTGCTCACCAAATACGGCCCCTACAAAGGGGACGCGGTGTGTGGCGGCGGCTTCCACGAATGTGTGGAGTCCCCCCTCCACAAGCAGACGGAGCTGTGCGGCTCCTGCCATCAGGTGCACCACTACCAGGCGCAAATCCCCATCGAGGCAACCTACCTGGAGTGGAAGAACGGGCCGTATGCCCTGAAGGGCATCACCTGCCAGGATTGCCACATGGTGGATTTCGAGACCTTCCTCCGCACCGCGGACCAATTCCAGAAACCCCGGCGGGGCGAGTTCCGCCATTACTTCAACGGCGCCAACTTCCTGGTTTACTCCCTGGTCGAGCAGGCGGCAAAAAAGGCGGGCAACGACGAGCTCGCCGCCAATGCCCACCGGAAATACGAGATGGCAATCAAACGGCTGCAGGCCGCGGCCGACCTGGAGGTGTCGCCGATCTACCGGAACAACCGGCTGGCGGAGCTGAAGGTGCGGGTGAAGAACATCCGGGCCGGCCACAACCTGCCCACCTCCCTCACCAACGTCCGCCAGGTGTGGCTCGAGGTCACGGCCAGGGACAGGAAGGGCAAGGTGCTCATGACCACGGGCACGGTGACCGGCACGGGGGAGCTGCCGACCGAGGCGCGGATCTTCAACTCGGAAGGCATGAGCGAGAGCTTCCACTTCACGGTCGACCCGTGGAAGCTGGTCGCCTTCTCGCGGCATGACAGCATCCCGCCCAGGGGCTACAAGGACGTCTACTACGGCCTGACCGCCCCCGAGGGCGGCGAGGTGTCAGTCGAGGTGAAGCTCCGGTACCGGCAGGCGGACCAGCAGGTGGCCGAGGCGCTGCTGGCGGCGGTGCCGGCGGACGTCGATCTCGAAAAAATATACGGTCTCAAGAAGGTGCCGGCCCTGCCGGTGGTGGACATGGTGGAGAGAAAGGTGAGCTTCAGCGCGCGGAAGTAGAAAACAATTGGTTTTAAACGGATCAAACGTCTCCGGAAGCAAGGTTATCTGCTTCCGGAGACGTTTTGTTTATGCCCCTGTTCAAGGGCTTCTCCCCTAAGGACGGAGGATGCTGTCCCGGGGATCAGCGCCCCCGTGTCCGCGCTGACCGAAGTGATGGGTCCGCATTTCATTTTATAGGAAAAATCTATGGATGATTAAAATCTTGAAGCCTCTCTGTCCAATGAGCGGTAATTCAAAATAAAATCCGAAAAAACAATCCATTACTAAAAAAAATATTTTACTCCTTGAATTGTTTTTAACATTCATGCAGCCGCTGATC
>JAJYKH010000276.1 GCA_021788685.1 Deltaproteobacteria bacterium
CGTAAACGGGCTTGAGGGCCACCAGCATCTGGATGGTCGAGCAGTTGGGGTTGGCGATGATCCCCCGGTTCGTGTACCGGGCGATGGCATGCGGGTTCACCTCCGGCACCACCAAAGGGATGTCCTTGTCCATCCGGTAGGCGCTGGAGTTGTCCACCACCACCGCTCCGGCGGCCGCCGCGGCCGGAGCGAATTCCAGGGAGCGGGAGGCCCCGGCCGAAAAAAGGGCGATGTCGATGCCCTTGAAGGATTTATTGGTCAGCTGTTTGACCGGGATCTCCTGGCCCTTGAACTTCAGCTTCTTGCTCACCGACCGCTCGGAGGCAAGCAGCCGCAGCTCTGCGACCGGGAAATTGCGCCGGGCCAGAGTTTCCAGCATGGCGCCGCCCACGGCGCCGGTAGCGCCGGCAACCGCCACATTGTATTTCTGCTTCTTGCTCATATGCTTCGTATGACCTCGAACAAGTGATGTTTAACGCAAAGGCGCAGAGATCGCGAAAGATAGACCTTAGGTCCTTCGCATTTTTTGCGCCTTTGCGTTCAGATTTTGAATCAGATCGACCCGGCAACCAAATCGCCCACCTCGGTGGTGGAGTAGCCCATCTTGCCGGCGGAGAGGCTCTTGAGCTTGGTCGCCACCACGGACTTGATGGCGGCCTCGATGGCGACGGCGGCCTGGGTCTCGCCCAGGTGGTCCATCATCATCTGGCCGGCGCCGATGGCGGCCAGGGGGTTGATCACGTTCTTGCCGGTGTACTTGGGAGCGGAGCCGCCGATGGGCTCGAACATGCTCACCCCCTGCGGATTGATGTTGCCGCCCGCGGCGATGCCCATGCCGCCCTGGATCATGGCGCCGAGGTCGGTGATGATGTCGCCGAACAAGTTGTCGGTGACGATGACGTCGAACCACTCGGGGTTCTTCACCATCCACATGGTGGTGGCGTCCACGTGGGCGTAGTCGGGGGTGATGTCCGGGTACTCCTTGGCCACCTCGTAGAAGGTTCGCTCCCAGAGGTCGAAGGCGTAAGTGAGGACGTTGGTCTTGCCGCAGAGGGTGAGCTTCTTCCGCTTATTGCGCTTGCGGGCGTACTCAAAGGCGAACCGGATGCAGCGCTCCACGCCCTTGCGGGTATTGATCGATTCCTGGATGGCGACCTCGTCGGGGGTGCCCTTCTTGAGGACGCCGCCGGCCCCGGCATAGAGACCCTCGGTGTTCTCGCGCACCACCACGAAGTCGATCTGCTCCGGCCCCTTGCCCTTGAGCGGAGTATCGACGCCCGGATAGAGGATCACCGGCCGCAGGTTGACGTACTGGTCCAGAGCGAAGCGCAGGTGAAGGAGGATTCCCTTCTCCAGGATGCCGGGCTTCACGTCCGGATGGCCGATGGCGCCGAGGAAGATGGCGTCGAACCCGGAAAGCACCTCCACGGCATTGGCCGGCAGCACCTCGCCGGTCCGGAGGTACCGCTCGCCGCCGTAGTCGATGTCGGTCAGTTCGAGCCCGAACCCGAACTTCTTGGCTGCTGTCTTGAGCACCTTGACGCCCTCGGCCACCACCTCCGGCCCGGTGCCGTCACCCCCCATCACTGCGATCTTGTATGTCTTTCCCATGATGTTCTTCGTTCCCTCGTGCTTTGGTTTTTCTCACAAATAGCAGATCAAAACTGTGACAGGCTCGCAAAAAAACAATTCCTTCACCACAAAGGGCATGAAGAGCACGAAGAATGATCAATCAAAGGGCTTACCTTCGTGGACCTTTGCTCTTCGTGGTTGTTCCGTTATTGCGAATCCGCCAAAACTTTAGCCCCGGGTGACGGCTTCCTTCCGGAGGTACACCAGCCGGTTGAGGCTGTTGAGATACGCCTTGGCCGCCGCGGTGATGATGTCCGGGTCGGCGCCCTGCCCCACCACCACCTTTCCGTCTTCCTCGATCCGCACCATCACTTCGCCTTGGGCGTCCGTCCCGCCCGAAATGGAGCTCACCCCGAAGTAGAGCAGCTTGCTGGCGGTGCCGGTGAGGTTGGCGATGGTCCGGAAGCAGGCGTCGATGGGGCCCACGCCGAGGGCCGCCCCTTCCGCCCGCTCGCCCCGGATATTCAGGCTCACCGCGGCGGTGGGCAGGGTCCGGCTGCCGCTCATCACCCCCAGGGAAACCAGCTCGTAGGTTTCGGGGATGCGGAGCACCTCGTCCATGACGATCGCCTCCAGGTCCTCGTCGAACATCTCCTTCTTGAGGTCGGCCAGCTCCTTGAAGCGGACGAACACCCGGTCGATCTCCTCGTCGGTGAGGGTGTAGCCCATGGTCTGGATGCGGCTTTTGAGGGCATGGCGGCCGGAATGCTTGCCCAGCACCAGATTGCCGGTGGTGAGGCCGATGTCCGCCGGGTTCATGATCTCGTAAGTGGTGCGTTCCTTGAGCACGCCGTCCTGGTGAATGCCCGACTCGTGGGCAAAGGCGTTGGCGCCCACGATGGCCTTGTTGGGCTGGACCGGCATGCCGGTAATGGTGCTCACCAGCCGGCTCGAGGCATGGATGTGCTCGGTTGCCACCTCGGTATGGCAGGCAATGCGGTCGCCGCGGGTGCGGACCGCCATCACCAGCTCCTCGAGAGCGGTGTTGCCCGCCCGCTCGCCCAGGCCGTTGAGGGTGCATTCCACCTGGCGGGCGCCGTTGTTGACGGCGGCGAGCGAATTGGCGACTGCCAGCCCCAGATCGTTGTGGCAATGGACGCTCAGCACCGCCTTGTGGATGTTGGGCACCCGTTCGATCAAGTAGCGGATCTTCTCCCCGAATTCGTCGGGCAAGGCGTAGCCGGTGGTGTCCGGAAAATTGAGCACCGTGGCGCCGGCCGCGATCACCGCCTCGAAGACCAGGCAGACGAAATCGAGATCGCTCCGGGAGGCGTCCTCGGCGGAGAACTCCACGTTGGAGGTGTAACCGGCCGCGTGCTTCACCATGGCGGTCGCCCGCTCCAGCATCTGCTCGCGGCTCATCCGCAGCTTGTGCTGGAGGTGGATGTCCGAGGTGGCGAGAAAGGTGTGGATGCGCGGGCTTTCAGCGCCCTTGAGGGCCTCCCAGGCGGTGTCGATGTCCTTCTGGCTGCAGCGGGCCAGCCCCGCCACCTGCACCCCGCGCACGTTGTCGGCAATGTTCTTGACGCACTCGAAATCACCCACCGAGGCCACCGGGAAACCGGCCTCGATGACGTCCACCTTGAGCTTGACGAGCTGCTGCGCCAACCGGAACTTTTCCTGCAGGTTCATGCTGGCGCCCGGGGACTGCTCCCCGTCGCGCAGGGTGGTATCGAAGATGAAGATTTTTTCAGTCACGCTCTTCTCCGCTCCCGGATTCAACCGATATGGCGTTAAATGCTGTGGATGTTCGGCTCCTCAACGGTTTTTTTTTGCCGCAGCAGGCCGAAGAGGCTGGCCGCCGGCCCGGAGGCGATGTAGAACAGGCCGATGGCAAACAGGGTGATCTTCGGCTCGGTGGCAACCACCATGAGCAGCAGCACCATCCCGACCAGCACCTGAAAGGCCTTGGCCCGGGAGGTCCGGGGATGCTTGAAGCTCTGGTACTGGTGGGTGCTCACCATGAGGTAGGAAAGACCGTAGACCAGAAACAGGATGAAGAGATTCCGCGCCGGCTCACACCGATCTCCGAGGTAATTGCAAAACAGGAACGAGGTGGCGATCATGCCGGCCGCCGCCGGGCAAGGCAGCCCGGTAAACGTTTTCTGGCCGCTCTTGGTGTCCTGGACGTTGAACCGCGCCAGCCGCAGGGCGGTGGTCGCCACGTAGAGGAAGGCGGCCAGCCAGCCGAAGCGGCCATACGGCCTGAGGGTCCAGAGATAGGCGAGCAGGGCCGGGGCCACCCCGAAGGCGACCAGGTCGCAGAGGGAATCGTACTCCATCCCGAAACGGCTCGTGGTTCGGGTCATCCGGGCCACCCGGCCATCCAGGCCGTCGAAAACCCCGGAAATGATGACCGCCACGGCCGCCTGCAAATACCGGCCGTTAATGGATGAGATGATGGAGAAAAAGCCACTGAACAAGCTGAAGGTGGTCAGCAGGCTTGGAAGAATGTAGTACTTCCCCCGATGCTCCTCGTGGTCGCCCATGAAATGGTGCCGTCGCATTGCTTGCCGCCTTATTTTGAATGGTTGCCGCACGGTGTCTCTCCGGAGCGATAAGCCCGGAAGGGCTTCATTCTATACCATTTCTCCTACGGAAGCTCGTGAAAGAAAAACAGTGAGGCAGGAGCCGTCTCGACGCTCCGATGCCCCTGTGATCGGCTACAAACAGGGAGATGCTCACCTTCCCCTGGGATCGAGGGAAGC
>JAJYKH010000277.1 GCA_021788685.1 Deltaproteobacteria bacterium
GCGGCCAGCAGCCCGCCCACCACGCTTTCCAGGGTGTCGTCGCCGGTGCCGTACAGATGGTCGCCGAGGGCCTCCCGGATTCCGGCATCGTGCCGGTCGAACAGGGGCCCGGTCTCTTCGGGGACGTGGTCCTGGGCGGTCAGGCTGACGTGAACCTCCGGAAAAACGGGATAGTACCCGATTTTAATCCGGGGGTCATCATCTTCCAGGTCGGCCAGCCGGCGGTTGATCTCGATCTCGCCCAGCCCGAGCACCTTGTAGAGCTGCTGCCGCACAGCCAGGGCCGAGCCGCCCCGCCAGGCGGCTAGTTGGGGAATGACCGCCGCGGTGAGCAGATGGCGCATCTCCTCCGGGACGCCCGGGAGAAAGAAGATGGGTTTGCCGGCATGGACCAGCAGGTGGCCCGCCATCCCGTCCGCCGGGCTCAGCACCTCCGAGCCCGCGGGCAGCCAGGCGAGCTTCTCCAGGGGATGGGGGCCTCCGGCCGGCCGGGCGGCGGTCCGCTCGATGCGGGCCAGGATCTCGGGAAAAAGGGTGGTGGGCCGGCCGAGGGCCGTGGCCACCGCCTCGTTGGTGCGGTCGTCGGTGGTGGCCCCCAGGCCGCCGGTCACCAGCACGAAGTCGGCCCGGCCCAGGGCGCGGGCCAGCACTTCGGCGATCATGGCCGGCGTGTCGCCGATGGTGGTCATGGCCAGAATCTCGTGGCCGGCGGCAAACAGATGGCGAGCGGCAAAACCGGAAGTGCTGTTGACTACCCGGCCGGAGGTCAGCTCGTCGCCGACCGCGATGATTTCACCGAGCATGGATGCGCTTCATAATTATTTGGGTGAATCGGAAAAAGGAGGACCTAGGACTCCACAGTGCCCAAAACGCCGTCCGCTGTCAACTCCGTGAGCCGCACGGGCAGCACCTGGTTGACCGCGCTCTCCGGTGCCCGGCAGACGACCGGCACGTAGTTGTCCGTGAACCCCCGGCGCAGGTTGGCGCGGGTGCGCCGGCCCTCGATAAGCGTTGGCCGCACCTGCCCCAGCTGGCTGGCGTAAAAGCCGGCCCGCTTCTTCCGGTCGAGGGCCCGGAGCACCGCCACCCGCTCCTCCTTCACCGGCTCGGGGACCTGGCCGGGAAAGCCGGCCGCCACCGTGCCCGGCCGCCGGGAGTAGGGAAAGACGTGGAGGTAGGTCACCGGCAGCCTTTCGAGCAGCTCCACCGTCTGGCCGAAGGCCCGCTCGTCCTCCCCCGGGAACCCCGCCAAGACGTCGACCCCGATGGCCGCCTCCGGGAGGGCGGCCCGGCAGGCCTGCACGATCTCGGCAAAGGTCTCCCGGGTGTACGGCCGGTTCATCTTCCTCAAGATGGCGTCGTCCCCGCTCTGGAGGGGGATGTGCAGGTGGGGCATGAACGCGCCCGAGCCGGCGACGAGGGCCAGGACCTCGGCGGTGACTTCCAGCGGCTCGAGCGAGCTGATCCGGTAGCGCAGCCCATCTTCCCGCCCGGCCAGGAGCTTGAGGAGATCGGCAAAGACAAGCGGGGGGGCCAGGTCCTGGCCGTAGTGGCCCACGTGGATGCCGGTGATCACCGCCTCCCGGTAGCCCTCCCGGGCGAAGACCTCCGCCTGGGCGAGGAGCTCGGCGGGCGGCAGGCTGCGGCTCCGCCCCCGGGCATAGGGAACGATGCAGTAGGTGCAGAAGCGGTTGCAGCCGTCCTGGACCCGGAGGAAGGCCCGGGTGCGGTCGGCGAAACGGCGCACCGGCAGCCGGCAGATCTCCCGCTTCCGGCCGATGTCGCCCAGGTACATCTCCAGATCGCAGGATTTCCCGGCGAGGGCGATCTCCACCAGCTTGTCCTTGTGGCCGTTACCCACGATGCAGATCGGCCGCTCGCTCAGCTCCACGATCTGCCCGGCCGCGATCTGGGAGTAGCAGCCGGTGACCACGAGCCGGCCCTCGGGATTGGCGCGCAGCGCCCGGCGGATCAGGTTCCGCGATTGGGCGCCGGCCCTGGCGGTCACCGCGCAGGTATTGACGACGGAGACATCGGCCGGCCCGCCAAAGTCCACCAGCTCCGCCCCCCGCTCTTCAAACGAGCTGGCAAAGGAGGCGGATTCGTACTGGTTGACCTTGCAGCCCAGGGTGGCGAGGGCGACTCTGATCTTTGGGCGGGCACTATCGCTCATCTTCTGGAGATAATGCGTTCAGGAGGGTTTTGCAATGCAAAACGTGGAGGAGAAGGCCCTTGCGCCGGCCCGGGTGGGGAGAAGCACGAAGCCACTCCGGCTTCTGCTCTTGCCCTGTGGACCGGAGCATGCATTGTGATCAGAAATCTGCCGCCAGAGGCCGGGCTATCCTTGCCCGGCAACGATTTGGCCGCTTCCCGCCACCTGTCCGCCTTCGTAGAAGACGGCAAACTGCCCCGGAGTGATCGCCCGCTGGGGCTCGGCAAAGGTGACCGCCAAGCCCCCTTCTGCCAGGGCAACCTCCGCCGGGGCGAGTTGGTGCCGGTAGCGGATCTTCACGGCGAAGGTCCGGGGCAGCGGGGGCGGCCCCCCGGCCAACCAATGAACCTCCTTCACGAGGAGGCGACGGCGGAACAGCTCCTCCTCCTTGCCGACGATTACCCGGTTGCGGCCGGCATCCAGCTCCAGGACGTAATAGGGGGTGGCGTCGGGCAGGCCCAGGCCGCGCCGCTGGCCGATGGTGTAACGGTGAATGCCCCCGTGCGCCCCCAGCACCCTGCCCTCCCGGTCCACGATCTCTCCGGGAGCCGCGGAGAAATCACCCCCCTCCAGAAACCCGGCCACGGCCGTCCCCTGGAGGAAGCAGATGTCCTGGCTCTCCGGGCTGTGCAGCTCACTCAATCCGAGCTCGCCGGCCAGCCGCCGCACCTCGTCCTTGAGGAGGTCGCCCAGGGGGAAGAGGAGGCGGGAGAGCTGCTCCTGGCCGAGGCGGCAGAGGAAATAGGACTGGTCCTTGCGCCGGTCCCGCCCCTGGTGGAGCTCAAAGAGGCCGCCTTCGCCCCGCCGGATGCGGGCGTAATGGCCGGTGGCCAGCCGGGCGCCCTCTTCGATTCGCTGCAGCAAAGCGCCACATTTGATGGTACGATTGCAAACCACGCAGGGGTTGGGGGTGATGCCGGCCCGGTAGCCCGCGCGGAAGGCGGCGAGGACCTCCCGGGCGAAGGGTTCCCGCAGGTCGACGATCTCGAGGGGGACGGCGAGGCGGGAGGCGAGCCGCCGCACCTGGGCGATCTGCTGGTCGAGCCCCGGCTGGCCGAAGGCCATGAAGACCCCCCGCACCGCATGCCCTTGCCGCTTGAGCAGGGCGGCGGCAACCGAGCTGTCCACCCCGCCGCTCATGGCGACGGTTATGTCTTCCCTGGCCCCCTGCATGATTGCATGTCACCCCGAAAGGCCCGTCCACGCGGGCTGTATGTGATTATACCCGGATCGGACCGTCACGCCATGAGCAAAACGACGATGCCTCGCCGGCCGGAGCTGCTGGCCCCCGCCGGCAGCTTCGAGAAGCTGGTCACCGCCATCCACTACGGGGCCGATGCCGTCTACCTGGGCGGCAAACAGTTCAGCCTCCGCGCCCGCGCCACCAACTTCGACGAGGCGGGGCTGCGGGAGGCCGTTGCCTACGCCCATGCCCGCGGGGTGAAGGCGTACGTCACGGTGAATGTCTTCGCCCGCCGGGAGGACTTCGCCCGGCTCCCCGGCTATCTCGTCTTTCTGGGCGAAATCGGGGCGGACGCGATCATCGTCTCGGACCCCGGCATCCTGCGGGTGGCCAGCCGGGTGGTCCCGGGGCTTGCCATCCACCTCAGCACCCAGGCCAACGTTACCAATCCGGAAAGCGCCCGCTTCTGGCGGGAGCAGGGGGTTTCCCGCCTCAACCTGGCCCGGGAGCTGTCGCTGCCGGAGATCGCGGCCATCCGGGAAAGCCTGGACGCCCGGATCGAAATCTTCGTCCACGGGGCCCTCTGCATCTCCTACTCCGGCCGCTGCCTGCTCAGCCACTATCTCACCGGCCGCAGCGCCAACCGGGGCGACTGCGCCCATCCCTGCCGCTACCGCTACGCCCTTGTCGAAGAAAAGCGGCCCGGCCAGCACTTCCCGGTGGAGGAGGACGACCGGGGCACCTACATCATGAACGCCCGGGACCTCTGCCTGCTCGCCCGGCTGCCGGAGCTCCTCGCCGCCGGGGTGGACAGCCTGAAGATCGAAGGGAGAATGAAAGGGGTTTACTACGTGGGCGGGGTGGTGCGGGTTTACCGGGCGGCCCTCGATGCGCTGGCCGCCCCGGA
>JAJYKH010000278.1 GCA_021788685.1 Deltaproteobacteria bacterium
GGGGGCAGCCGACGTCATCCACCTTGACGCCCGTGGGGGTTCCCGGACAGTCATCGAGATAATCGGGGACGCCATCGCCATCATGGTCCTGTGTGCAGCCGACCGCATCCACCGGGGCTTTCGGCGGGGTTCCGGGGCATTTGTCGAGATAATCGGGGACGCCGTCGCCATCGCTGTCGCGGGGGCAGCCGGCCGCATCCACCGGGACCCCGGCGGGGGTTCCGGGGCAGCGGTCCCGATAGTCCCAGACCCCGTCGCCATCGCTGTCCACCGCCACCGTCGCCAGGAAGCCCCCGATGAGCTTGGATGCCGCCCGGTCGACCGCCCCGTCGAAGCCTTTGCCGTGGACCGGTTCCACGGCCTCATCCGTCCAGACCACCTTGCCGCTGGCGACGTCCTGCACCCAGAGCTGCATCCGGATACCGTGATCGCCCTTCTTGCCCAGGTCGGTCAAGGCACCGCCCACCACCATGTTGTCCAGCGGGTCGTACTGGGTGGCCTTGGCCACCCCGAATTCCGTCAGTGTCGGGCCACCCTCCAGGAAGGGCAGGATATGGCGGCGCAGGGGCTCCCATTCATATTCCTGGTGCAAGTCATATTCCAGGAAGCGTCCCCGGAGGACGTAATCGGCGCCGAGCTCCCGGCCGAGATCGCTCACCGCCTGCCGATCAAGGAGCCGGGTCTCGGGGGCATGGATCTGCTCATCCTGCACGGCGATCCCAGGAATGCTCCGCTTCCGCTCGATCTTGATGAGGTCGACGATCTGGCTTTTCATCATGTCCGACCAGTCTTCATTGAGCAGATTCTCGAGACTGCTCGTATCGGCCGCGGGGAGGATGTCTTTTTCGTAGGTGATGGTCTTGATGAATCCGGCCTTGTTCAAGGCTTGGTAAGCCGCCTGCTGCGGGAGGACCCTGAACGTGCTCCCGAGTGCGGCCGCCAGCTTGGCCTGCACGGTCGTCTGCTTTTTGAATGCCTTCTCGACATCGTTGACATAGGTGTAATCGGCGATCGGCAGAATCGCAAAGGTCGGCGCGGCCGGTGCGCCCGGCCCTGCGGGCGTTTGGGGCGGGAGGCTTTTGCCGGTCGGGCCGCAGCCAACCAGGGCCAGTGCCGATAACATCCCGATGATGATGCTCTTCATGCCCGGCATACGATGTCTCTCCTTATGCAATTTCAGTCGCGTCGGCCTCGCAAAAAGCACGCTCCCGACGGTCCACGCGGTGGTTGTTATTTTTTCTTTCCGGCCGCCTTGCCCGGAGTTTTCTATGCACCCGGATTGAGCCGGCGGATCAGATAATCTGCGGCCGCAAAAGGATGACCAACTCTTTCTTGACCTTATTTTTGGTTTCACTCCTGAAGAGCTTGTTGATCAATGGCAGATCTCCGAGAATGGGGACCTTCGTGTTAGTGGTGTCGTCGGTTTCATCGATGAGGCCGCCGACCACCAGCATGCCGCCGTTCTTGATCTGCACCAGGGTATTCATCTCCCGCAGGTGGATCTGGGGCAGCATGACTTGGCCCAGGGTCCCGACAGATACTCTTTGTATGTCGGTGTCCGGATTACATTCGGAGGTGACCGGGGTCATGCTGAGGACGATCCCGTCATCCATGATGGTGGGCACCACCGACAGCCCCAGCCCGGAGAGGACGCTGGAGGTCTTGACCGTGGAGGTGATCACCCCTGAATCGTTGACACTGGAGTCGATTTCATTGATGTAGGAGATATTCTCCCCAACGCTGATGAGGGCCGGTTGGCCGTTCATGACGCTGATTCTGGGGTTGGCCAGAATCTTGGTTCGGCCTTGGGTTTCGATGGCGTTCACCACGGCGGTGAACGGGTCAACCGTAAAGCCAGAAGCGATGTCGACTTGACTGATGACGCGATTCGACGTTTCGGGCGAATAGATGATCCCGTCGGGGCCGAAGGGATGGAAACCGATTTTCACCTTGCTGACCACATTGGTCCAATCGATTCCTTTCGTGGAGCTGTCGTTCAGCTGGACCTCCAGAATCTTGGCTTCGATCGAGACTTGGCGGTAAATTTCCTTTTTCAGGTTGTCGATATAGCTGGCCACCTTGTCGAGAACGACCCGCGGGGCGGTCACAGTGATCAGGCCGATGGGCTCGTCGATGCTGTAATAGCCTTTGCCGGTCCTGGCAGGGGCGGCGGGCGGTGCCGCAGCAGGCGCTCCCGCAGCAGGAGCAGCAGGGGCGGCAGCAGGTGCTCCTGCTGCGGGAGCGCCTGCTGCCGCCGGGGGCGGCGCCGGAGTTGGCTCGGACCAGATTTCCAGGATATTGTCCAAGTTCTTTCTGATGTTGTCCCAGATGTTGAATTTGTTACTGCTGCTGTAGAGCTTGATATTTCCCTTCAAGCTGTCGTCTTCCAGCTTTTTCGAGCCGCCGAGAACGTCACCGCCCACGCCGGTCTCGTAGGTGGAGTTGAGGAACGGCATGGCGATATGGAATCGCCGGGTTTCCTTGTAGTTGATGATAATGGTGTTGTCTTTGACCTCGTGGGAGTAATCGAGCTGGCGCAACAGGTTGTCGATGGCCTGGAAGAAGTCGTCTTCGGCCCTGATGTTCACGTCAACCAGGGCGTATTGATCGACATCGCTCGCCCAGCTGAGATTCATGTTCTTGAGGGCGGCCAACCGCTTCATGATATCGCGCAGGGGAACCGGGGTGCTGGAAGAGATATCGGCACCCACCTGAATGACCACATCCTGGTCATGGCCGAGGATCTTGGTCCCGTCGGGCTCGGCGATGGCGTAATTGGGCTGTTGGAAGCGAACTGGAAGCGCTGTCGGATCCTGAGCGCGGGCCAGTTCGGTTTTCGCTGCTGCCGCTTGGGGGTCCGGCTTGTCCATTTGGTCGGGCGCCGACCCCTGTTGCGGCGGGGGCGGGGAGGGCGCGCAGGCGGCCAGAAGGAAGAGCAGAACACCCAACCATCCGAGATGTAGCACGTTTTTGGTCATGGAAATCGTCTTGTTGTCGTGTTAGGGTTCCCAGTTGCTCCGCTTGGCAGACGGCACGCCCGCGGCGGCTTCTGATGAGCTTCACTGCTTGGCCACTGCCATTCTTCCTTTAATATATCGCTTGAGATCGGCGGGGATTTTGAATCCGGACAGCAGAATGGCCCGGTATTCCTCGTTCGCTTCCTGGCTCCGCCCCAGCTTGTCTTCGATCCGGGCCTTGGCAATCATGGTTTCCAGGGTGTCGCCGTAAATGGCTTCATGCTTGGCGAGCAAAGCGAGGGACGACTCGAGGCTGTCATTGTCCTCGCAGAAGGCGGCATAGCTCGTCAGGGCCTCGGCGCTCGGCTTGCTGCTCGCGATGGCCTTGTCGAAATACTCCTTGGCCTCCTGGGTCATTTTCATATTGGCCAGGGCCACGGCGGCAGTGAGCGCCGCATCGGAGCTCCCCGGGTCCAGATGGAGGACAGCCTTGGCATAATGGACCGCTTTCGCATTGTTGCCCAACTGCACCAGGGCCATGGCGGCGATCCGTTCGGCGAGCTGCTGGTTGGCGGGCCATTTGGCAAACGCCTCTTCATAGACCGGCAACGCGGCGTCGTATCGTCCGGCCCGGTAATATTCATTGCCCTGGAGGATCAACTTCTTGGCCTCGATCACCTCCGGGGGGGTGTCGATCTTCTGAGTGACATTGATGATCTCCTTCCCGCTTCCCGAGACCTCCAGGCTGTCGATGGGCTTACTGGGCCACGCGTACTTTTTATCCTTAGGGGAAATAACGATGGTGTTGAATCGTTCCTCTTTCTGCAGACCCTTGAGGTTGAGGATGACATCGAGGACGAAATCCCAGGGCACTTCGTTCATGGCGAGGGTCAAGGTGCCGTTGACCCCCTCATCGACTACGATGTTACGGCCGCTGATCTCCCCGATCAGCCGGAAGACGTTGTGAAGATCGATTTTGTAAAAGTCGACGCTGATCTTCTGGGCGTGATAGCCGGCCATCGCCATCTCGTCCTGTGACGGCTGCGCCGGGGTTTTCCCGGAAGGGACGGCTGGAGGGGGGATCGCGCCTTTGGCTGGTTTTTTGGTGGATACTTTGGTGGGGGCAGGGGTAACCGGCTGGTCGATCTTAGGTGAAATCATAGCCGGCGCGACGGGAGGCATCGCTGCCACTGCCTGGGCGATCGGAGCCGCAGCCGCGCCTTCGGGAATGGTGACCAGGAGCCCTTCGGGATCGGTTTCAATCTTGTATTCGAAAGGACCATCCAGGCCCGAGTCGAAGACG
>JAJYKH010000279.1 GCA_021788685.1 Deltaproteobacteria bacterium
GCTTGCCCTTGCCGAGCTTGGCTTGCTCCAGGCTCCAGTACTCCATGTCGAAGATATGCTCTTCCCCCAGCTCCCGGTAGGGACCGAGGGGGGCACCGCTCACCTTGGCGAGCAGAGTGTGCTCGGAGATGTCGGCCGCAATGGCCGCCGCCTTGGGGGAGGTGCCGGCCGCGATCAGCCCCAGGCCGGGAACGAGCGCCACCCGGGGACCCGAGTCGAGCTTCACCCGCTCCACCTGCTTGGCCGCGGTCTGGCGGCGGAAATAGCCGTCGTACGCCTCCCGGTAGGCGGCCACCGCCGTGGCAATGCGCGCGGCCAGGGCCTCCTCCCCGGCCCCGGCCCCGAGATCGAGAAACAGGGGCCGGTTTTTGGTGCGGATGACGTGATCGGGGGTGAGCACCCCCGAGCCGAACAGATCCCTGGCATCCGGCCGGGCCAGGGCGGCGAGGATCTCGTCGCCCCCCCGCAGCTCCAGGGCGAAGCGGGTCCGGGCCCCGGCAGCATCCGCAGAGGAGAGAGCTCCCCGCAGCAGCGGCAGCACCATCTCCGGAGCCGGGGCCGGAGGAGCGGCGGCAGGGGCGGCCGTCGCCTTGGCCGTCGCCCGGGCCAGGAACGACTCCGCCCGGCTGACGTACTCGATCATCCGGTCGTAGGCGATGCGGGCCTCGTCGCCGAAGGTGAACAGGCCGTGGTGCAGGAGGACGATGCACTCCGCCTCCGGCTGCTGCCCGGAAACCTCCGCCATGGCCTTGGCGAGCGGAAACCCAGGCATGATGAAGGAAAGGACTGCGATCTTCGGGCCCAGGGCCTCCCGGAGCAGCTCTTCGGCGTTCTCCTGGTGAGTGAGGGTCACCACGGCATCGGCATGGGTGTGGTCGATGAACCGGTGCGGCAAAAAGGCGTGCACCAGGGTCTCGATGGAGGGATTGGGCGAAGCGGCATCGAGGAGGTGGGTCCGGAACTGGTTCACCATTTCCTCGTCGCTTAAGGCTTCCAGCCGGCGCAGCTTGCGGAGGTAGGCGAGATCGAGGCCGGGGAAGCCCGCCGGCTCGATGGCGGCCAAGTCCCAGCCGCTCCCTTTGATGAAGAGAACCTCCATCTCCTCCCCCAGGAGGTTGGGGGCGACCGCCTTCACCGAGGTGTTGCCGCCGCCGTGGAGCACCAGTCGGGCCTCCCGCCCGAGCAGCCGGGAGGTGTAGACCCGGAGGGCCAGCTCCGGCGGGACCTCAAGGTACCGTTCGATGAAGGCCTGCGCGTCCTGATCATTATAGGAATTCTTCATGGGTCTCCTTTCGTGCCCGGCAGGGGGCCACCCGCGCGCACCGGCTCCCCCGGCGGCGCTCGCCGGGAACGCATTGATAATAAAAGCATCATCATAGCGGGCAGGTCCTGGAAGAGCAAATGAATGCGCGAGGGCGGGCGGTAGGATCTGTGCAATGGCCTGTTCAGCTGTGGCGCGCGTAAGCCGACGCCGCCAGTTTTTTCAAGGACCGGCGGAGCCGGGCGAAGGGGACCAGTGGCGGAATGATCGGGAGCTGCTGCTCCAAGGGGGCGGGTGGCTCGATTCGCAGCTTTTCCTCGTAATCGCCTGACGGACCGCCCCCGTAAAAATCGTTGCCCGAAGCGGGGGCATCGAGGTTCCGCAGCAGGTTCATGATGCTGCCCAGGTTGTTCTTGCGGTAGAAGAGGGAGATTTCCTCTTTGATGGTCTCGAGCTCGGCACTCAGGTGACCGAACTGCTCCCGGTACCCGCCCACATGCCCCTCCAGGGTCCGGTAGCCGTCGAGCACCAGATTGAGGAACCGCCGGCGCCGAGTGAGCCCGTGGGGCCGGACGCCTTCGAACACCCGCTCCCGGATGGTGGGCGATTCCACCAGGTAGCGATCGTAAAAGATCTCCTCCTCGAGTCCGGTCAGGTCGAGAAACCGGCGGATCAGGCCTTCGTCCCGGAGCAGGATGTAAATCCGGGCGAGGTCGAGCCCGATTTTCTGCTCTGCGGTCATCGCCCGATGCACCTCCTGGGCGAAGCTCTCCTTGTCCTCCTCGATGAGCTTGCGGAAGCCGAAATAACGGTCCGCCAGCTCTTTTTTGATCTCGTAGCCGAGAACCTTGGCAATGTCGGGTTCCATGGATCTCGCTTGGCGCTCCAGCGTCCGGGTCAGCCGGGGATGAGAGGGTGCGGGGAAAAAACCTGATGCCATTATGCCAGGCCGGGTTCGGCGGGGGCAATCCCGGCGGGGGGCGGGCACCGAGCCGGGTGGGGCTCTGCCGGCCGAAGCAGGCCGGCCTTTATCCTGTATTTATGATGGAAAACCGTGGTCGCGCAGAAATCTCCGCCGCCGGCCGGCGGGAAAGGGGAACCAACAAACGGGACCAAATATTTTTGCTTGACACTGGCGGCGCGGAAATAAGACAATTGAAGGCTAGTCGCAGAAATATACATTTTCACCAGCCGGGGCGCATCCTTCTTTTCTCCGGCAGGGATGACGGCGGGATGACGGTTTTCTTTTCGCGGGACGAGGCGGTCCAGCAGCTCAAGGAGATGGTGGACATCGTCCAGATCGTCGGCGAGCATGTCCGTCTCCAGAAGAGCGGGACCAATTTCAAGGGGCTTTGCCCCTTCCACTCGGAAAAGAGTCCTTCCTTCATGGTCAACCCGGCCCGGCGCTCCTTTCACTGCTTCGGCTGCGGCGAGGGAGGGGATGTCTTCACCTTCCTGATGCGTTACAACCGCCTCACCTTTCCGGAGGCCCTGAAAGAGCTGGCTGACCGCTACCGGATCGAGCTGCCCCAGGCCAAAATGTCCGCACAGGACAAGGCGCGGGTCGAGAAGCGGCAGGCGCTTTACCAGGCGAGCGAGCAGGCGGCCGCCCTCTACCACCGCGTGCTCGCAACCGACCCGCAGGCCGAGCCGGCCCGCCGCTACCTGCGGGACCGGGCCATTCCCGAAGAGATCGTCAGCCGCTTCCGCCTGGGTTTCGCTCCCGACCGCTGGGATTTCCTGACCTCCCAACTGGGCCGCGCCTTTCCCCCCGCTCTCCTCCTGGAGGCCGGACTGGTGGTCGAGAAGCAGCAGGGCGGCCACTACGACCGGTTCCGCAACCGGGTCCTCTGCCCCATCCACGAGGCCGCCGGCAAACCGGTGGCCTTCAGCGGGCGCATCCTGGGAGAGGGCCAGCCCAAATACCTCAACTCCCCGGAGTCCCCCATCTTCAACAAGGGGCGGCTCCTCTTCGGCCTGGCCCAGACCAAGGACGCCATCCGCCGCAGCTCCACCTGCCTCATCGTGGAGGGCAACTTCGACCTGCTGTCGCTGGTGGCCCGCGGGGTCGAGAACGTGATCGCCCCCCTGGGCACGGCCCTGACCGCGGACCAGATCCGGGTCCTCAAGGGATATGCCGATCACGCCGTGCTGCTCTTCGACGGGGATGCCGCCGGGCTGAAAGCGGCCATGCGGGCGGTGCCCCTTTTCCTGGGCGAGCAGCTGCCGGCGCGGGTGGTCATCCTGCCTGAAGGCCACGATCCCGATTCCTATGTCCGGGCCCACGACCGGGAAGGGCTGGAGGAGCTGGTTGCCAAGGCGATGCCCCTCTCCGACTTCGTCTTTGAGCGGCTGGCCGGCCGCCACGGGCTGGGGCTCGAAGGCAAGGCCAAGATCATGGCCGAGCTGCAGCCGCTGCTCAAGGCGAGCCCCGACCGGGTGCAGCAGATGCTCTTTGCCTCTCATTTCGCCCAAAAGCTGGGGGTCGCCCCGGAGGAAATGCTGGGCGACGCCGGCCGGCGGCCCTCCGCCTCGCCGCTCCGGGAAGGCAAGCTCCTCGACCTGCCGCTCAAGCAGAAGCAGCTTCTCGAATTCCTCGTCTGCTACCCCGAGTACCTGGAGCGGCTCCAGGCGGCGGGCATCGAGGCCGTGCTGGCCAGCTCGGCGGCCCGCACCATTCTGGAGCGGTTGCGGGAGCTGCCGGCCCACGGGGGCCCCGAGCAGCTGCTCGAAACCCTTCCCCCCGGCCCGGAACGGAGCTTTGTCTCCCAACTGCTGCTCGCGGTCCCCTCTTACACTGAAACCGAAAAGGAGGAGCTGGCGGCGGGGATGATCGAATGGCTCACCAAAGCGGGCCTCAGGGGCCGGAAAGAGCAATTGGTGCTCCAGCTCAATCAAGCCGCCCAGAGCGGTGATCAGGCGCACATTCGTCATCTGCAGGAAAAAATCAGGGAAGTGGACCGCCTCCTCAGCCACCCGTGACCGGAAGCC
>JAJYKH010000010.1 GCA_021788685.1 Deltaproteobacteria bacterium
ATGCCAGCAGGTTTCAGGTTGTCATGTATGACCGGGATGGTCATTACCTCGGGAAAATAGGTGAATCCGGACAGGAGCCGGGCTGTTTCGCCCGGCCGCGCGGAGTGGAAGTGGACAAATCCGGCTGGATTTACGCGGTGGATGCAGCTTTCGATAACGTCCAAATCTTCGACAAAAAGGGGCAATTGCTTCTCTTCTTCGGTGGACCAGGCAGAAAACCTGGTGACCTCACTCTGCCGTCGAAGGTTTTTCTCGATTATGACCAAGATGACATCAAACAATTCAGCCAGTACGCTAGTTCAGATTTCGAAATCGACCACTTGGTCGTGGTAACCAGCCAGTTCGGCAAACGGCTTGTCAACGTTTACGGATTTGGCAAATCAAAAGGAAAAAATTATCCGTCCGAGGAGGAATTGCGCCGGGATGCTATAGATAGGCTCCAAAAATGGCTGAAGGAAAACCCTCCCTCGAAGGAGGGCAAAAAGGAGGAATTGGATAAAAACAGCTGAATCAGTTTTTTTGACTTTTTCTCAGGATTCGCCTTCCCATATTGATGCGACCTTTCCTCCCGGCCTTTATTGTTTCCCTGGCCCTCTTTCATCCTTTGCCGCTCCGGGGTGCAGAATCGAGTTTTGCGCCCAGGATTTCCGCTTATTCGGGGGAAATGGAGCTGGATGCAATTCATCGTCAAAATCGGGCAAAATCGACCGCAAACACAAACGAAAATTCTGATACGCTCTTCAGGGAGCTCCTTGATCTGGAGCTGGACGGATACAGCTACCACCCCGATTTTCTCGTTTTCCTGATGAGAGGGGGCGCCGGGCTGGAAGAGGAGCGCAGGAGCATCGATGAAAGCACGGATTCCTGGAGGACCGGATCGGCCGAAGATTACGAATTTCGTGCCAAATTTCTGCCTCGCCATCCGTACAACCTTGAAGTGTTCACTTTGATGTCGGCACCTTTGTTGGCAGGGAGCTCTGTTTATGGTGAAAACATCAAGCAATACCAGTCCGGCTCCATCCTTCGTTATCGCAAAAAGCCATGGTCTGGAGCCTTGAGCTACACCCGCGACGAATTCAAGGATACCCGCACTGACACGACCGATACCTATCGTGCCGACTTCGGCTATTTTCAAAAGGTTTTCTCGCTCGCGAGCAATTACCAACACTCCGAAACGACCAGCTCTGATGGTGAGCAGGCACACCAAGATGATTACTATCTGGATAGCAACATCAACTACCTGATATTCAAATTATTTTCAGAATGGGAGCAAGAGCAACAGGATCGGAATCAAAGCTTCCGGGAAATAGGCCTTGAAAGACAAAGATGGCTTGAACGGTTGAATATAGATCTACCATGGAATTTCGATACCACTTTGTCTTCCCTGCAGGTGCATGATGCTTCCACCACACAGGGAGAAGGAGAGCTCTCGCCGGAAGCTGAAAATTTTTCCGATTCTGCAACTTATTCTTTTCTTCTCCGTCATCACCTTTACCAGAGTCTCTTTTCATCATTATCGGCAATGCATCAAGATGTGGAGACATCAGGAGGCAATGTTCAGGATGATAATTATCATTTGAACTTCGATTACCAGAAAAATCTCTATGGAGACAACAGCCTCGAAAGCGGTGTGTTCATCGGGACCGAAGACCTGAGCCAAGAGGGCAAGCCGGCCATGATCCAGGAGCCGCACGCCGTCGATACCTTCGGCCGGCTCTTCCTGAGCAGTGCCATTGTTGACTTCAACACCATCGAGGTTTCTGTCATTGACCCCCTTACCAATCTGCCAACACCACTCATTCTTGATAATAATTATCAGGTAAGGCAGGTTGGAGCTCAAGTTGAAATTCAGATCATCAACTTGCCGGATCCATTCACTGGGCCGGTGGACCAATTTAATTACCTCGTTACGTATGCCATGGAGCCATCGAAATTCGGCTTGCAAACTGATAATTGGGGCTACTCACTTCGGTTCAGGCTGCTTCGGGATCTAATCTCTCCCTATTACTTGCACAGTGAATCTCATCAACATCTTACAGAAGGCGTCTCGGTTAATCCACCTGACGATTTGATCATCGACGTTTACGGCCTTGGATTCAGGTGGAATGGATATGGAGCCGGCATAGAGTACGAAAAAATCCAGTCAATCCTCTACCCGGAAAACCGGCTGAGCACCTATGCTGATTACCGTCGAGACCTTTCTCCCAAGACCAATATCTATCTTCGGCTGGACTGGGAAGAACGGCAATTGCTGGAAGGGCTGGCAAGAACTTCTGAGGAGCTTACCGAACGGCTCACTTCCGCCTCCGCCAGCATCAGCACCAGAATCTCCCGATATGGACTGAACGCTTCCTTAGCGGGCAATGTATCCCGATATGAATCAGTGGCAACAACCGACAGGTATACCATCAATTCCACTCTTGGTTGGTATTTTGGAAAGATTTTGGCTCAGCTGCAGGCTGGCTATGCCGAGGCGAATACCAATGGTTTGCCCGGGGGAGAAGTTCAAAGAGAGGATTTATACATTCTTGTGCGGATCAAAAGGAAACTGTTTTAACCAACTCTATTTACTAAAATTTTGATCATAAATGGAAATAGATTTTCTTCTCCTGAATTGACATCAACCTTCTATTAATGAGGAGACAATAGATGAAAATTTTCCCCATGATTTTGTTAAGCTTATTTCTATTTCTGATTCCATTCGTTGCAAGCGGATCAGAATCACCAGCTCAACCAATCAATTCTTCCTCTGGAAAGAATGAACATAAGAACGTTTCCTCATTGGTCGTTGCAAACGTAAATGGCACAAATCTCACCTTGACCGAAATGATGCGGGCCGTACGAGAAATAGCCCTTACTAATTACGGCAAACAAGAGCTTACACCCGCTTTAGCTGCCCGCATCAAAAGGGAGGCACTCGAACGCATGATTCTTGAGGAGCTTGCTTTCCAGCGAGCCCAACATTTGGGGATCATCGTCAGCCCGGAAGAGGTAACTGGTCAGATCGCCACGATGCGAAAAGAAATGGGAGAAAAGCATTATCAGATGTACTTGGAGCGGGAAGATCTTACCGATGAAAGCCTTCTCGAAAAGAATATCATGCGATTTTTAATGGTCAAGAAGGCACTGGCCGCAGACCTTCCTCCTATCCGGATCGGTGAGGATGAGGTCGAAAAAGCCTACCAAACCTCTAAGGAGCAGTTTATCCAACCCGAGAAGGTTCAAGTCACCGATGTTATCTTTTTTCTGGATCCAGCTGCACCGCCATCTCTCCGTAGCGTAGAGCAGGCACGGCGGGTAATGCTTGGTGGCGGCATAGAAAAACTGACCCAAGATGGAACATTTGTTGTCAGGACGGATATTCCTTTGGATCCGAAGAGAAACTCTATCCTTTATGCGGCAGCGAAGAAACTCAAAAAAAATGAGATTTCCGAACCCACCATCGCCGACGGCACATTTCACCTCATACAATTGACCGGCTATTCACCACGGACGGAAAAAACCAAAGATGAGGTGAGAAATTTTCTACATACAAAGCTTGTTAACGATATGAGGAGCAAACAAATGGAAGATTGGAAGAAGAATTTGCGAAAAGATGCTAAAGTTAATATTTTTGATGCGAAGATCAAATAGCCATAAAGCCCATAGCAAGAAGGATACAGAAGCATAAATTACCTCAGGTGTAACAAGCGATCCGTTCCTTCTCAGAAGCACCAGGGAAAAAGATGAGCGATCGAACCTTGCACCAATCGGGGCAATTGATGGCTCGAAACTGCATCAATCTCAAGTTTCTTCTGCCGATTTTACTCCTGACCCCTTTTTGTTTGGCATCCGGCGGTTGCGCCTCCCTGCCATGGGAGCCACTGATCGCCCGAAAAGCCGAGCTGACCTGCCCCCCACCTCCCCTCCCCCCCAAGGCTGAATACCTTGGCGAAATTCGCGGATTCCAACAAACCGGAGTTTCATTATCCTCTCTTCTTTTCGGAAGAAGGGAAGGAAAAATCTTGCAACCTGTTGCTATCGCCATTGCAAAAGACGGCCGGATCGCCATTGCCGATTGGAAAAGGAAGGGAGTCCATCTGTTTCTCCCGGACCAAAAGAAGTACCTGTTTCTCTATAAGGCCGAAAAAGACCAGGAAATCCAATCTCCCGTTAGCGTAGCTTTCGGCAATATGGAGCTCTACGTATCTGACTCGGCTCTACAAAAGGTCCTGGTTTACGATAGGAACGGCACCTTTCTGAAGTCGATCGATGGAGTCGGCACACAACCCTTTGGCCGGCCGACAGGGCTGAGCTTTCAGGAAAATGGCGGCTTGCTTCACGTAGCGGACACTACTCGCAATTGCATTCACGTCTTTGACATCGATCACGGTCATGTCCGGAGCATCGGCAGCCGGGGGGCGGGAATAGGCGGACTCAACTTCCCGACATCCATCGCCTTGGATTCCCGAGGCCGGCTATTCATCAACGATACCATGAATTTCCGGGTACAGATTTACGACCCCGGGAAAGGGTTTGTCGCCGCCTTCGGCCGACATGGCGACGGCTCGGGGGACTTTGCAATGCCCAAGGGGCTGGCGGTTGACCGGTGGGGGGTCATCTATGTGGCCGACAGCCTATTCGATGCAGTGCAACTTTTCGATCAATCTGGCCATTTTTTGCTCACCATCGGCTCCCAGGGCACCGGAGCCGGCGAATTCTGGATGCCCTCAGGCCTTTTCATCGATGACCGGGACCGCCTCTATGTCTGCGACACATATAACGGCCGCATCCAGATCTTCCAACTTTACGATTTTACCGTTGAGGCCGATCGATCATGAACAGCCGGACTTTTCTCCTGCGGCTGCTTGCAGCCTCGCTCATCTGGATGGCTCCAGAAGCCGCATTCGCCAAGATGTCGATCGTCTACAGCAAACACAATCTTTCCGTCACCGGTCCCGGACAAATCAAAGCCCTCAATGAGACCAGAGTCTGCATCTTCTGCCACACCCCGCACAACGCGACCCCGAGCACCCCATTGTGGAACAAGGACCTGAATCCATTCACCTATACTCTTTACGATAGCAGCACGCTGAAGTCTATCCCCTCCCAGCCCACCGGACCCAGCCGTCTTTGTCTGAGCTGCCATGACGGGACTGTTGCTCTAGGTAAGACCCTCGGCGGAGACATTCCGACCAATATGGAGCTTGCAGGCCGCCCGTCCGACCTGGGCACCGACCTCTCGGATGATCACCCCATCTCTTTTTCCTTTTATGCCGCGCAGCCGAATGAGGAGCTCACGTCCACCCCGCCTGCCAAGCTGCTCTTTTATGGCACTGACTTCAAAGTGGAATGCTCCACCTGCCATGACCCTCACGACGACACCAATGGCATGTTTCTCAGGGTTGACAACAGCTATTCCGCCCTCTGCACCTGCTGCCATGTGAAGAAGGGCTGGGAAGGATCATCCCACCGGACTTCGGGAAAGGCATGGAACGGCCTCGATCCAAACCCATGGCCGCACACCAAATGGAGCACGGTAGGGGAAAACGGCTGCGAGGGCTGCCATACTCCCCACAATGCCGGCGGCCCCAAGCGGCTGGTTAACGATTTGTCCGAGGAGGACAACTGCTACCCCTGCCATAACGGGAACGTGGCAAGCCTCGACATCCAGGCCCAATTTCGGAAACTCTCCCACCACCGGGTCGAAGACACCACCATCGGGGTGACCGGCAACGCCCATGACCCCACCGAACCCCCTACCATGGTCAAAGGGCACGTGGAATGCGTGGATTGCCACAATCCGCATGCCGTCAACAGCCGGAGCGCGAGCGCCCCCGACGTTTCAGGAAGGCTCGATCTCGTGAGCGGGGTGGACCAGAATGGCATCGCGGCAAGCACAGCCGCTTACGAGTATGAAATATGTTACAAATGCCACGCCGATTCCAACGAAGTCGCCCCGCATGTGAACAGGGTGATCAATGAAACGAATTTTCGCCGGAAGTTCGACCCGATCAATCCTTCGTATCACCCGGTGGTCAGTATCGGCAAAAACAGCATGGTCCCCAGCATACCAAGCATCCTTGCGCCGAGCCTGACCACCTCGAGCATGATCTACTGCACCGATTGCCACGACAGCGACGAGAGTCCGGCTGTCGGCGGCTCCGGTCCCAGAGGACCGCACGGCTCCATTTACTCGCCGATCCTGCGGGAACGCTATGAGACCGCGGACGGTACCCTTGAAAGCTACGACAATTACGCCCTCTGCTACCGTTGCCACAACCGGCAATCCATCCTGGCCGACCAGAGCTTCCAGAAAAAGTCGTTCGGGAAAACCGCCAGCCGCGGGGGGCACAGCGGCCATCTCGCCGCAGGCGCGCCCTGCTCCGCCTGCCACGACCCGCACGGGGTGCAGAGCGTCAGCTTCACCGGCGACCACACCAAGCTCATCAACTTCGACACGCTGATCGCCCAGCCAGCCGCGGGGCAAACCGTCCCGCTCTTTTCGGATAAGGGCAGCAATGCCGGCAGCTGCACCCTGGTGTGCCACGGCATCACCCACACCCCGGGCTACACGGGCACCGACCCCAACACGGTGGATTCGACGTATCCGTAAACGAGAAAAAACAGGTGGGAGCAACAGCAGATGAGTGAGCTTCTAGCTTTCTGGTTTACGCCTTCAGCTTTCAGCCTAACACGCTACTTCGCCTCGATTCCCATCTTCTTGAGCCGGTAGCGGAGGGTGTCGCGGCTGATGTGGAGGAGCTCGGCGGCCCTTCGCTGATTGCCGGCCGCGAGCTTGAGGGCACTGCGGATGTAGCGTTCTTCCATGTCGCCCAGGGCGAGGCTTCCGGGCACGTCCGGCCCGGCCGGGCCTGCCCCGGCTTCCGCCCGGTCCTGGGGCTGGAGCATGAGGCTGGCGGAGATCTCCTCCGTGGAGATAACTTCGCCTTCGGTCAGGACCACCAGCCGCTCCAGCATATTCTTGAGCTGCCGGATGTTCCCCGGCCAGTGGTACTCGCGGAGCAACCGCAGCCCGCCTTCCTCGAGGATCTTCACCGGCAGGCCGTACTTGCTGGAAAACATGCTCAGGAAGTGGCGGACCAAGGGCGGGATGTCCTCGGGACGCTCCCGGAGGGCGGGCAGCTCGATGGTGGCCACGTTCAGGCGGTAATAGAGATCGAGCCTGAATCTCTTCTCCTGCACCAGGGTGTGGAGGTTGCGATTGGTGGCCGCCAGGATGCGGATGTCCGCGATGGAGTCTTGGAGGGCTCCCACCTTGCGGTAGCGTTTTTCCTCGAGCAGGGCCAGCACCTTGGCCTGGAACTGGTAGGGCATCTCCCCCAGCTCGTCCAGAAGCAGGGTGCCGCCCTCGGCCACCTCCACCAGCCCCTTCTTGGATTGCTTGGCATCGGTGAAGGCCCCCTTCTCGTAGCCGAACAGCTCGCTTTCGATCAGGTGATCCGGGATGTTGGCGCAGCCGATCTGGACATAGGAAAAGTCCTTGCGGGGGCTGAGCTCGTGCATCCGGCGGCAGAGGTAGTTCTTGCCCGTGCCCGACTCCCCGAGCACGAGCACGGTGATGTCGGACTTGAGGGCGAGCCGCTGCATGATCTCGACCGCCCGTTTCATCCGGTCGCTCACGAACACCAGATCGGTTCCCGCGGGTGGTCTGGGGTCCGGCCGCCCTGCCTTGAGGGGCTCGAGGATCGCCTTCAGCCGGTTGAAGTCGATGGGCTTTTCGAGGTAATCGCTGGCACCGGCCTTCATGGCGTCTACCGCTGAGCGGATTTCCGCCTGGCCGCTGATCATGATCACGGTGATTTCCGGCCGCGTCTGCTTGATGATCTCCAGCAGGGCCAGACCGTCGAGGGAATCGGGCAGCTTGATGTCGAGCAGGACGATGTCCGGAGGATCTTCTTCGATTTTCTGGAGGGCCTTGTTGCCGGTGGTAGCGGCTGCGGTGAGAAACCCTTCCTTGGCCACCGTTCGTTCGAGCCCGATGGTGATGAGGGGATCGTCATCGACGATCAGCACCTTTTTCCGAGTGAAAAACCTGCTCTGCCCAAGAGAAGCGGCCCCGGAAATTCCCATGCACTCTCCTCTCTGAAATTGTTGCGGCGGCCGGAATGAGAAAGATTGCGATTCTCGCTTTTCAAGGGTCCAACAACGGCCGGAAAATGTCAAGCCTTTGATTGCAATCGAAAAGATTCCCTTCCGGTTTGCCGATCTGCCCCAAGCCTACTTCTCCCACTCCACCTCCGTCCAAGGGAGGCCGTGAATCATCAGCTTTTCCATGAACGGCGCGGGATCGAGCTCCTCCATGTTGAATACCCCCTGCCCTCGCCACTTGCCGGTGAGCATCATCATGGCGCCGATCATCGCCGGCACCCCGGTGGTGTAGGAAATGGCCTGCGCGTTGGTCTCCCGGTAGGCCTCCTGGTGGTCGCAGACGTTATAGATGAAGATCTTCTTCCGTTTGCCGTTCTTGATGCCGTCGATGAGGCAGCCGATGCAGGTCTTGCCCTTGGTCACCGGCCCGAGGGAGGCCGGATCGGGGAGCAGGGCCTTGAGGAATTTGAGGGGCACGATCTGGCAGCCTTCGTATTCCACGGGATCAATGCGGGTCATGCCCACGTTCTCCAGCACCCGCAGATGGGTGAGGTACCGCTCCGAAAAAGTCATCCAGAAACGGATCCGCTGGAGTCCCTTGATGTTTTTCGCAAGCGACTCCAGCTCCTCATGGTACATGAGGTAGGCTTCCTTGGGGCCGATCACCGGAAAATCGAAGGGCATGTGAACGGAGAGGGGCTCGGTTTCCTTCCATTCGCCCTCTTCCCAGTAGCGCCCCTTGGCAGTCACCTCCCGGATGTTGATCTCCGGATTGAAGTTGGTGGCGAAGGGATGGCCGTGGTCGCCGGCATTGGCGTCCAGGATGTCGATGAAACGGATCTCGTCGAAATGGCGCTGCCGGGCGTGGGCGCAGAAGATGTTGGTGACCCCGGGATCGAAGCCGCAGCCGAGGAGGGCCATGAGCCCCTTTTCCCGGAAGCGCTCCTGGTAGTCCCACTGCCACTTGTAGCAGAATTTCGCCTCATCCGGGGGCTCGTAATTGGCGGTGTCGAGGTAATCCACCCCGGTTGCCAGGCACGCGTCCATGATGCTAAGATCCTGGTAGGGCAGGGCCACGTTGATGACCAGCTGCGGGCGACAGCGCTCGATGAGGGCCACCACCTCCCCGGTATGGTCGGCGTCCACCCGGGCGATTTCGATGGGCCGGCTGATCTCTTTCCGGATCTGCTCGCACTTCGAAAGGGTCCTGCTGGCCAGGCAAATCTCGCTGAAGACCTCCGGCACTTGGGCGCATTTATGGGCCACAACCCGGCCCACGCCGCCTGCCCCGATGATCAGAACTTTGCTCATTCTTTTTTCGTTCTCCTCTTGACGTTTCATGTGGGCTATGCTAGTTTCTTGGCTTTCCGAATACGGGCCGTTAGCTCAATTGGTAGAGCAACTGACTCTTAATCAGTAGGTTTGGGGTTCGATCCCCCGACGGCCCACCAGTCAGCTCGAGCGAAGGGTTACAGAAGAACTGTGACCCTTTTTTATTTTCCGGTCCGGCTGATTTCCTGTAGGAAAAATCGCCACGGCAGTTGGTCCAGCACTCCTCCGAAGGACCGCCCCGCCACCTTGCAGGCTGCCGCTTCCGGGCCGGTCTTTCGGCCTTTCTTTCGCGACCATAAAATAAACGCATTGCCGGATTTTCACAAGGAACATCGCGGCGGGCGCCGCGACATAGGCCGAACGATCCAGAGTATGAAATCTTAACTGGTGCCCGTCCAGAAACGAGAATTTTCGTTCGAGTGCCAGGCGCGGGGGAGCCTGGAAAGCGGAGTGTACAGTCCTAGCGTGACCATTTCCAGGCGACTGCGCAACGCGGCAATCGGACGAAAAGACCGTTTCCGGATGGACACCAACTCACCAGGGAGCTTCCAATGGCACAGGCACAGCGAGGCGATACGGTCAAGGTGCATTACACGGGCAGGCTCAAGGACGGGACCGTGTTCGATTCCTCCGAGGGACGTGAGCCCCTGCGGTTCACGATCGGGGCGGGGCAGGTCATTCCCGGCTTTGAGGAGGCGGTAACCGGCATGGCGCCGGAGGACAGCAAGACCGCCGAGATTCCCATGGACAAGGCCTACGGCCCCCGCCACGACGAAATGATGATGGAGGTCCCCCGGGAGCAGGTGCCGCCGGAGATCAAGCCCGAAGTCGGCCAGAAGCTGCAAGTCGGAATGAAAATGGGGGAGGCCCCCATCATCGTCACCATCACGGAGGTGAACGAGAAAAGCATCACCCTCGATGCCAATCCGCCCCTCGCCGGCAAGGACCTGATCTTCGAGATCCAACTGGTGGCAATCGTCTGATTTTTTGATTGCTGATTTGTGATTTTTTGATTGAAAATCACACTTCAAAAATCATCCTTCAAAAATCCTTTCATGGAACCGTTCGATCAGCGCTTGCGGGCGGCCATCCTGCAGGTGGTGGAAAAGCAATTGCAGGACAACGATCCCCCCGCCACCCGGGAAGCCTTTGTCCGCCTGCGCGGGGAAGGCTTTCCGGAAAACGAGGCCAAGAAGCTCATTGGCTACGTGGTGGCGTCGGAAGTCTTCGGGGTGCTGCGGGAAGGGCGGCGGTACGACGAACAGGCCTTTGCGGCCAAGCTCAAGGCCCTCCCCCGGCTGCCATGGGAAGAGGAATGATTTTTGATCGATGTTTTCGATTTTGATTTGAAATCCTACCTCAATTATCACATTTCAAAAATCCTTTCTCCCTGATATCGCGAAAGGCCGGGACCAGCTCCAGGAAGCAGTCGAAAACGGCGGGGTCGAAATGGCTCCCCCGCCCCTGGCTCATAATGGCAAGCACCTTCTCTTCGGGCAGGGCCTTGCGATAAACCCGGTCGTTGCTCAAGGCGTCGTAGACGTCGGCCACCGCCACGATGCGGGCCGCCGCAGGGATCTCCTCGCCGGCCAAACCGTGCACGTAGCCGGAGCCGTCCCATTTCTCGTGATGGTACAAGGCGATATCGGTAGCCATCTGCAGGAGGGGGATGTCGGAGCCGCCCAGGATCTTGGCGCCGATCACGGCATGCTCCTTGATTTTTTCGAACTCCTCGGGAGTCAGCCTGCCGGGCTTGAGCAGGAGATTGTCGGAAACCCCGATTTTGCCCACATCGTGCATGGGGGCCGCCACCCGGATCATGTCCACCGTTTGGGAATCCCAGCCCAGGGCACTGGCCAGCGCGGCCGAATAGGCCCCCATCCGCCGGATGTGGGAGCCCGTTTCCTCGTCCCGGTACTCGGAAGCGGAAACCAGCCGGAGCGCTATCTCCTCTTCCCGCCCCCTGATGTCTGCCGTGCGGTCCCGTACCTCCTGGCGGAGGCGCTCCTGGTAGGCCCGGCTTTCCACGGTCAGCCTCCGCCGCTCCAAGGCGCCCGCCACGCTGATGATCAGCTCGTTCTTGTCGAAGGGCTTGATCACATAGCCGTAGGCGCCCAGCTGCAGGGTGCGGATGGCCACGTCCCTCTTGTCGAGTCCGGTGGCCATGATGACCGCCAAGCCGGCAAACCTCTCCCTGACCTCTTCGAGAAGGTTGATTCCAGATTTGCCCGGCATCATGATGTCTGAGATGAGCAGCTGGTAGCCGTCGTCTTCCCCCAGAATGGCAAGCGCCTCCTCCGCGTCCCGGGCCGGCGTGCACTGGTAGCCTTCGCTGCCGAGCCAGCGGGAAAGGATGTTCCGGATGTAATCTTCGTCATCGACGATCAGGATCCTGGCGGCCGCCGCCTCAGTTGAGGCCGCCGTGTTGCAATCGCGCTCGGCCATCGCCTTTTTCCTCCTCGAAAATTTCCCGCAGCTTCGCGGCAAGCTTGTCCGGCGAGAACGGCTTGGCGATGAACGGCAGCCCCGCCTGCACGATTTCCGTCTCCACCACCGGACTGTCGGCATAACCGGACATGAACAGCACCCGCAGTCCCGGCTCCTGCCCCGCGAGCCGATCATAGAGCTCCCTGCCGTTGCGCCCGGGCATAACCACGTCCGTCAACAGCAGGGAGATCCCCTTCCCTTCGGTCTTGAGCACCTCTTCGGCAGCATCCGGGTTTTCCGCTAGCAGCACCTTGCAGCCGATTCTCTCGAGCATGCGCAGGACCACCTCCCGCACCGCCGGCTCGTCCTCCACGAGGAGAACCGGGAGCCGCCCTGCCAGGCAGGGAGAAGGCTCGGGAGCCGCTTGCTGCTCGCCCGCTGCCCGGGGAAGATGGATGATGAAGGTTGTTCCCTGGCCCGGGCTGCTTTCCGCCCGGATGCTGCCCTGGTGCTGCTTGATGATGCCGAAGATCACCGCCAGCCCCAGGCCGGAGCAGGAGGGAGCTTCCTTGGTGGTGAAGAATGGATCGAAAATCCGCCGGAGAACATCCGGTTCCATGCCGTGGCCGCTGTCGCGAACCGTGAGCCGCACGTAGGGACCGGGCTTCAAGTCGGCATAGCGGCGCGCCTCTTCCGGACCGAGCTCAACCGCCGCGGTTTCGATCACCAGGCACCCGCCTTCGGGCATGGCGTCCCTGGCGTTCACGGCCAGGTTGATGAGGACCTGCTCCATTTGGCCGGGGTCCACCTCCACCAAGCCCGGCCCCGGGGTCGGGCTGAACCGGAGATCGATGTTTTCGCCGATGAGACGTCCGAGCATCTTGAGCAAATTGGCGACCAGCTCATTGAGATCGAGGGGCACCGGCTGGCTGACCTGCTGCCGGCTGAAAGCCTGCAGCTGGCGAATGAGATCGGCGCCACGCCTGGCCAGTCGCATGGTTTCGGTGAGGTCGGCATGGAGCTGCGAGCCGGGGTCGGTTTCGCCGAGGCACAGCTCGGCATAGCCGAGAATCCCGGTGAGAAGGTTGTTGAAGTCGTGGGCGACCCCGCCCGCCAGGGTTCCGACCGCCTCGATCCGCTGGGCCTGCCGGAGCTGCCCCTCGAGCTGCTTCTGGACGGTGATGTCCTTGGCGATGTGGACCACTCCCGCAAACCGGCCCGCCTCGTCGGCGAGCGGGGAGGCGGTCACCAGAAACGTCTTGCTTAGGTTGGGGTGCACGATTTCTGCGGAATGCATCTGGGACTGGAACAGGGCCAACGCCTCGGGGCAGCCGGCGCAAGGTTTGCCCTCTCCCCGGAAAACCTCGTAGCAGTACCGGCCAATCAAATCCCGGGGCTCCACGCCAAAGGCCTCGGCCGCCGCCCGGTTCACCCGCACCATCCGCATCTTCTCGTCATGGAGGGTGACGATGTCGCCAATGGCATCATAGGTCCGCTCCCAGTTTTCCATGGCCTTCCGGGCTTGGCGCTCGGCCTCTTCCCGGCTGGCCATCTCCTCCTGGAGGCTGGCATTGGCGGCCTGGAGATCCCTCATGCGCGCCGCCACTTTCTCCTCCAGGTGGTCTTTGTAGGCGGTAAGCTCCCGCTGCGCCTGCCCGCGCTCCTCGATTTCGCTCTCCAGCCTGTCCCTGGCCGCCAGCAGCCTCCGCTCCACCCGGCCGGTGAAGAAATAAAAGAACCCGAACAGGCAGCCCCCCAGCAGAACGAAAATCGAGATCAAAAAGCCGGTCACGAGGTGCAGGGATTTCACCTCCTCCGTGACATCTTGGAGCACGATGATATCGCCGAGATTGCGCCCCCCGGCATCGATCAAGGGCAGGAAACCGCCGTAGTAATCGACACCGTTGTTGCCCTCGATGGCAAAGGCAAGGTTGGCGTGCTCCGCACGGGGGAGCCGGATCAATTTTTCCAGTTCCGAGGGAATGGCGGGCAGGGTCCGGTTGTCGACCACCGAGTCCGGAAAGCGGTCCCACTCGGCCGCCTGCCCGAGCATCGCCCGGCCTTCTTCCCATGAGGCCCGGGCCAGATTCTCTTTGTGGATGGCGAACAGCAGCTCGATGCCGATGATCTTCCCGATCTTCGGGGTGATGTTCTCGAGCCCTTCCCCCAGTTCCAGGTACCCGGCGATTTCGCCGCCAATCCGCCACGGAAGGACCACGCGCAAGGTGAAAGTCCCGAGCGGATCCAATTCGAGACCTTGGGCGACGGCGCCGCTCCGCCGGGCCTTTTGAAGGGTGTAGCGGTTGATAACGTCGCCGTACAGGCGGGGCTCGTGCACTCGCAGAAAACAGGTGCCGTCCGGCTTGATGAAATAGAAATGATTGATCCCACAGTGCGCCTGCAGGTCGGCGAACAGGGGTTGGCAGGCGGCGAGCAGCCGTTCCCGGTCGCCCGCCAGCCAATAGCCCTGCAGCCGCTGATCTTTCGCGAGGAGCACGAGGTGGGCATGGAGGGCCTTGCCCTCCTCCCGGACGAGGATGTCCAGGAGCCGCTGGGTGGAGGCCAGCCGCTGCTTCACTTCCTCGTCAGTGTGGCGGGACTGCATCCAGTAGATGCAGAGAATGGTGGTGGCCATGCCCAGAAACGAGACGATGCCAAAAGCCAGGAGGATACGCCGTCTGATGAATTCGTTCCGGTTGGCCATGGGATTCGTTTCGCACGGGAGTTGGCACCTGCGGCATGCTCGGGACCATGTCGGGAATGGCCCGCGGGAGAGGGAGAGGAGCTGCCGCCGGTCTCGCATTATAATCGGTTGAATTGAAACTGCAACGGCCCAAACCCTGCGTGCACGTGGAAAACAGAATCCGATTTCGCCTGTTTCCGAGAAGGTGCGGAGCACGTCACGGACGCGTTTCTTTTTGTTTCCCGGAGGCAGGCTGCTGCCAGTTCGGCACGCCCGCGGAAGTGACACAATGTGGCACCTTCGAAGGCCAAAAAAAATCCAAAATTAACAATTTATAAGTTGATTTATGGGGTGGTTGAAAGTATGAATCCGCTGGTCGGAAACAGGGCCCCCTCATCGAGATCAACAGCAGAACCCCGGAAGAAAGGGATGCCGTCATCCAAAAAGAAAATCCTGGTGGTTGACAACCATCCGCTCATCCTGCGGTTCATGCGCGAGCACCTGCAAAGACAAGGCCACGACGTCGTCGCCGCCGAGGACGCCCTCTCCGCCCTTTCCCTCCTGCGCGACTTCAGGCCCGAGATTATTTTCGTCGATCTGATCATGCCGAAGATCACCGGCGATCAGTTCTGCCGCATTCTCCGAAGCAAGCCCGAGCTCGAGAAGACCTATCTGATCGTTCTTTCCGCCATTGCCGCCGAGGAGCAAACAGATTTCACCGCCTTCGGCGCCGACGCCTGCATCGCCAAGGGCCCCCTCGCCCGCATGTCCGGCCACATTGAGGAGGTGCTGGCCCGTATCGACGCGGGGACACTCCGGAGCCATCTTGAGATTATCGGCCTGGAGGGTGTCTACCACCGGCAAATCACGATGGAGCTTCTTTCCTCCAAACGCCGCTTCGAAAGCATCCTCGCCCATATTGCCGAGGGGATTCTCGAAATCTCCGACCGGGGCCAAGTCATTTTCGCCAATCCAGTGGCCCAGAAGATCCTGGGCATTCCCGAGGAAGGGCTGCTCGCCGCCTTCCTTCGCGACCTGTTCCCGGGGGAGCAGCGGGAACGCCTGGCCGAAATTCTGGAAGGTGAGCCGGCGAGGGGCATCGTGGCCTTGAGCGCCGTTCCCTTCGGAGAGAAATTTCTCGATCTCATTTTTCTGCCGACGATCGATGATGATGGCAGCTCCACCCTGATGGTCATCCGCGACATGACCGGCTCCCTCCGGATGCGAAGCGCACTGCGGGATTCCGAGGAGAAGTACCGTCTTCTCTTTCAGGAAATGATCAACGGCTTCGCCCTGCACGACATCGTTTTCGACTCCGCCGATAAGCCTTGCGACTACCGTTTCCTGGAAGTGAACGCCGCCTTCGAGTCGATCATCGGCCTCAAGGCCGCCGAAGTGATCGGGAAGACGGTCGGGGAGGTCTTCCCCGAGGACAAGGCGGTCCTGATCCCCAAATACAACAGCCTTGGGATCGGGCAGCACACGCGCTTCGGCCATTTCTTCGGATGCAGCGGCCGTTATTTCGAGCTCACCCTTTTCCGCTCGGAGAAATCCCGGCTCGCGGTCGTCCTCAACGATCTCACCGACCGCAAGCGGCTCGAAGAAAAGCTCCACGCCGCATCGATCACCGACGAGCTGACCGGGCTTCTCAATCGCCGCGGCTTCATCACCATGTCAGAGCAACAGCTCAAGCTCGCCGCCCGCGAAGGGAATTCGGTCTCGCTGGTATTTGCCGATTTTGACAACTTGAAGAAAATCAACGACGAGCTGGGGCACAAAGCGGGTGACCAGGTCCTGGCGGCCACTGCCGCCATTCTCCGGAAGACCTTCCGGGAATCGGACATCATCGGCCGCTTGGGGGGCGACGAGTTCGCCATCCTGCTGATCGGCGCCTCCGGGGCCGACAGCGAGCAGCCGGTCCTGGGCCGCCTGGCAGAGAACATGCGCAAATGGAAGGGGAGTGAGATTATCGGTCAAAGTGAGCTTTCGCTCACCTGCGGCCTGGCGCGGATGGACCCGAAGGCCCGGTGCACCCTGGACGAGCTCATCTCCCGGGCCGACCAGCGGATGTACGAGATCAAGCGTAAGAAAAAGGAACTGAATTAGGACCGGACCTGAATCCCTCCCGGCACCCCTTTTGGCGAAAAAACGATCTGCCAGACCTGGTTCCGCCGCGCCCGGAAGGTGCCGGCACAGGAAAGCAGGTAGTACTTCCACATGCGGTAGAATCTCTCCCCGTACTTCTCCTGCAGCTCCGGCCAGGACCGGTCGAAATTGCGGAACCAGGCCATGAGCGTCCGATCGTAATCAGCGCCGAAATTGTGCCAATCCTCAAGGACGAACACCCCCTCCGCCGCAGTGGTGATCTGGGCTGCGGAGGGCAGCATGGAATTGGGGAAGATGTAGCGGTCGATCCAGCTGTCGGTCCGGATCACCGTCTGGTTGCCGCCGATGGTGTGGAGGAGGAACAACCCGTCGGGAACTAGGCAGCGCCGGACCACCTCCATGAAGGTCCGGTAGTTCTTGCACCCGACGTGCTCGAACATGCCCACCGAAAGGACCCGGTCGAAGGTTTCATGGAGCTGACGGTAGTCCTGCAGCCTGATGTCGATGGGCAGCCCCCGGCAGCTTTCCCGGGCGAACCGGGCCTGCGCGCCGGAAATAGTGACGCCCACCACCTCCACCCCGCAGTGCTCCGCCAGGTAACGGGCCGTCCCGCCCCAGCCGCAGCCGATGTCGAGCACCCGCATCCCCGGCTGCAGGCCGAGCTTGCGGCCGATGAGCCCGAGCTTGGCCTCCTGGGCCTCGTCCAGGGAGTCGGTATTCTGCCAATACCCGCAGCTATATATCATCCGCCGGTCGAGCATCCGGGCATAGAGATCGTTGCCAACATCGTAGTGGCGCCATCCAACCTCAAAGGCCCGCCTGCGGTTCTGACGGTTCGTGAGCCTGGCATGGGCATGCCTCAAACCGTCCTTCCAGGGCCGGAAACGGCCGTCGAGATGAGCCCTCATCAGGCGAGAAAAGCATTCGTCGAGCCGTTCGCAGTCCCACCAGCCGTCCATGTAGGCCTCCCCCAGCCCCAGCGACCCTTGGGCGAAAACCCTGGGGTAAAGTTTCTCGTTGTGGACCCGGATGTCCCAGGGACGGCCGCCGTTGAGCGCGACCCCCGCGTGGGTCAGCAGCTCTTCGACCCTGGGGCGGTACTTCTCTCGGACCATAGCATTTCGACCTCCGGTTCACGAATGGATTGGGTCCCTCCCTGGCTTTTCCCATAGTGTAGCAGAAGGGATTTTTCTTCTGCAAATCAGGAGCATGAGCAGAATGGCTTCCTTCCGTTCTCCAGCGCCCTCGGAAAACCCGGACGAGGGCCTCGATCTCATAGCGTTTGGCAACCACCTCCACGAAACCGTGCCGGCGGTGGTCGGCCATGACCGGATCTTCGAATAGCCGGAGGTGGTGACCGGGGGCCGCCTCGGCACTTAGGACAAGGCGGGGCGGCCCCGAAAGGGAGGTTGGGCTGGCATCCCGTTGCCGCCGGATCGAAAAAAAATGGGCGACTTCACTGGCAGAAGGATTCCCCGGCTGGCCGAAGCCGCGACGAAAGCTGGGTCGGGGAGGAGATCGAGGACCGTGGGGAAAGAATCGGGAGTTGCGGGCATGGAGCCTCCGGGAGGGTACTCGGCAAACGGAAAACGAAGAACGAAGCGGCGTCTCCGTATGCAGTTCTCTGGGCAACCATTTTCCGGGTCCATGGGAAAGGACCTGGTCCAAAATTACTTCTGCTGCGGGAATTGTCAAACGCAAATATATGAAATAGCTTGAAGAGATTTCGCGAAAAAGGAAATGTAGAAATGTAGACTGGAAAGATAACAAACTTTGACAATCATGCAGAAAGTCAATCCGCAACGCCGTAGATCGGACTTTTTGCGACGCTATCAAAAAATTCGCCCGAAGAGTCTTCGGCCTGGAGCTGCTGTTTCCTTTTGACCACCATCGGCTCCTTGTGCTGAAATACAAAGAGAAACCAATTTTCTAAAGGAGCTAGCATGCCCGCCCTCCGAAACATGGATGCCCTTGCCGCGTACGAGAAGCTTGCCGCCCTTTCACGGCACCCGTATGACTTGAGCCGCAGCGCCCCGCCCCCGGACCGGTTCGCTTCCTATCTTTGCCGGGGAGCGGGGTTCGACCTCTTGTACGCTACCCAGCGGGTGGATGGCCCGGTTTTGGCGGCCTTGCAGGAGCTGGCCGACGAGAGCGGGGCGGTAGATCAATTCCTTGCCATGAAAAAAGGGGCGGTGCTCAACCGGATCGAGGGCTACGCCAGCGAAGAGCGGCAGGTCCTGCATACCGCGATGCGGGACCTGTTCGCCGGGCACCCCCACGCGCCGGAGGCCACCAGCCTGGCCCGGGAGGAGCTCGCCAAGCTTGAGGATTTCCTTGCCGGGCTGGAGACGGGCCGGGTCGCCAACGAGCGGGGAGAAGCCTTCACCGACCTGGTGCACATCGGGATCGGCGGCTCCGACTTGGGGCCGCGCGCCGTTTACCTGGGACTTGCCGCCTTCCGCCGCCCCGGTCGGAACGTACATTTTATCTCCAATGTCGACCCGGACGATGCCGCCGCCGTTATCAGGGGCCTCGATTTGTCCCGGACACTGGTCAATGTGGTCTCGAAAAGCGGCACCACCTTGGAAACCCTGACCAACGAGGAGCTGGCGCGGGCCGCCTTCGCCCGGGCCGGCCTCGATCCTCGCCGCCATTTCCTGGCGGTGACCGGCCAGTCCAGTCCCATGGACAATCCGGAGCGCTATCTGCGCTCCTTTTACATGTTCGGCTTCATCGGCGGCCGGTACAGCGCCACCTCCATGGTGGGCGCGGTGATGCTCGGCTTCGCCCTGGGCTACGAAAACTTCATCGAGATTCTCCGCGGCGCGAGCGAAATGGATACCGCGGCCGAGGAGCGGGACATCAGGCAAAACCCGGCCCTGCTGCTCGCCCTCCTGGGCATCTGGAACCGCAATTTCCTCGGCTGTCCGACGGTGGCTATCCTTCCTTACAGCCAGGCCCTCATTCGGTTCACCGCCCACCTGCAGCAGCTCGACATGGAAAGCAACGGCAAGTCGGTCAACCGCCAGGGGCAAAAAATTCCTTACCCCACGGGGCCGATCGTCTGGGGGGAGCCGGGCACGAACGGCCAGCACGCCTTCTACCAGCTCATCCATCAGGGAACCGAGATTATCCCGACCGAGCTGATCGGATTCCGATATAATCAATATCAGGAGGACACCCTCATCGAAGGGACGACATCCCAGGAGAAGCTGATGGCCAATCTTCTGGCCCAGTCCCTCGCCCTGGCGACCGGGCAGGAGAGCGACAACCCCAACCGGCGCTTCGCCGGCAACCGGCCGAGCGCCGTGCTCATGGCCGACCGGTTGACTCCCCGGACCATGGGAGCGCTGCTGGCCCTCTATGAAGCGAAGGTGGTTTTCCAGGGGTTCGTCTGGAACATCAACTCCTTCGACCAGGAAGGGGTCCAGCTGGGGAAGAAGCTGGCCACCCGCCTGCTCGACCATTTCGGCCGCTGTCGCCAGGACGCCGCTTATAACGGTGGCATGATGGACCCGGCCGGATGGTCGCTGCTGCAGGCAGCGGGGGTCCCGGCACGGGAGTGAAAAAAGAACCGATCACGGGGTGGAGGCACCAGTGTGAAGCCCGCCAACCGCTGCAAGGAGGGAATCATGCACCCGCTGAAGACTCTCTGCCTTATTGCAGTCGCAACACTTTTCACCATCGCCTGCTCCCCCATTTCCGGACAGTTGCATAAAGAGGCTCTGAAAGTGGATTTCGAGAACCTCATGGGGGAAACAGACCGCTACAAAGGAGAATTGGTGCTTCTGGGCGGCTACATCATCGAAACCCGGGTCTTGCCCCATGAAACCCGAATGACAGTGCTGCAGGCACCCCTCGGCTTTGAAGATCGGCCCAAGTCCAAGGACAAGTCCAAAGGCCGGTTCATCCTCATCCAGGAGGGCTATCTCGACCCGCAGGTCTACGAGAAAAACCGGGCCATCACCGCGGTGGGTACCGTTCTCGGCAAGACCACCGAAAATGTGGACTCCCATCCCTTCCCCATTCTGACCCTCAAGGCCAAGCAAATCTACTTGTGGCCCAAGGAAGAGGCCTATTATCCTGCATACGGCCCTCCCTACAATCCCTTCTGGGATTATCCATTCTACGGGCGCCCCTTCGGATATCCTTATCCTTACGGCCCTCCGTATCAGCCTTACTGGTACTGGTAGCCGTTTCGGTCGGGTAGCGGCCCCCCCTTTCCGACAAGCGGCCTCAAGGTGTCCGGCTGGGGTCAGGCGCCCCTGCCATTCCTGATATTGGAAAAATCTATTGAGATTTCCTCTCGGAAATCGCTCGTTCCCGCTTGCCCAAAAAGACG
>JAJYKH010000280.1 GCA_021788685.1 Deltaproteobacteria bacterium
TCATCGGGCTGCACCTGCTGCATGATCCGGATGAGGTTGGTCGAATCGGTCAGATCGCCATAATGCAGGATGAACCGCCGGCGAGCTTCATGCGGGTCCTGGTAGAGATGGTCCACCCGATCGGTATTGAATAATGATGCGCGCCGCTTGATGCCATGCACCTCGTATCCCTTCTCCAGCAACAGTTCAGCAAGATAAGCGCCATCTTGGCCGGTAATCCCGGTTATCAAAGCTTTCTTCATCTATTCCCGTTCCTTCGGGCCAAGCCTCTATTCACTTGCCCTTAGCTAATCAGCGGAAATTTTCAATTGGCGACATGCAGCTGAATATCCGCCCCATCATTATCCTTATCTCTAGCATTCGGCTGAGGCAGAATGGATTCCGTTGCCTGGGGGGTGTACTCAGGGATGGCCCTTCTGAGCTCCGCCTTGATGCCCTCGGAATCGTGTGCCCTGGCGTGCTCCTTGAGTTTGGCCAGCGGCTCCTGCAGTTCTGCCAAAGGTACCCCTGGGCCGCCCAGGACCAGGATCTTCTCATGATGGGTAGGGACGATCCCTTCCCCTTCCGTAATTAATTCTTCATACATCTTCTCGCCCGGGCGCAGGCCGGTGTACTTGATCTCGATTTCCGTATCCGGTTCCTTGCCACAAAGCCGGATCAGATCGCGGGCCATTTGGCCGATCCGCACAGGCGTCCCCATTTCCAGGATGAAGATCTCCCCTCGCTCGCCCATGGTGGCGGCCTGCAAAATCAGTTGTGCCGCCTCCTCGATGGACATAAAATAACGGGTCATCTCCGGATGCGTGACGGTCACCGGCCCTCCCAGCTCGATTTGGCGCCGGAAAAGGGGAATGACCGACCCGGAGGAGCCAAGGACATTGCCGAAGCGTACGGCCATGAACTTGGTCCGCTCATTCTCGTTACAAAATGCTTTCATGATGATCTCGGTCAACCTCTTGGTCGCGCCCATCACGTTCGTCGGCCGCACCGCCTTGTCAGTGGAAACCAGGATGAACCGGCCGACTTCGAATTGCAGGGATGCCTCGATCAGTCTCTTCGTCGCAAAAACATTATTGTAAATTCCCTCCCAAGGGTTCCGCTCCACCATGGGAACATGCTTGTAGGCGGCGGCATGGAAAACCACATCTGGCCGGTAATGCCTGAAAACCGGATGGAGCAATTCCTTATCCTGAACCTTTCCCAGCACGGTGACGTAGTCCCGAAAACCATGCTCGTGGAGCACTTCCATTTCGATCCGGTAGAGGTTTTCCTCGCTGGCATCGAACAGGATGAGCTTCCCCGGGTTGAATCGGAGGATTTGGCGGCAGAGCTCGGAGCCGATG
Source organism: Deltaproteobacteria bacterium (assembly GCA_021788685.1). GTDB lineage: Bacteria > Desulfobacterota > Desulfobulbia > Desulfobulbales > UBA5123 > JAJYKH01. Next base: position 1,344 of record JAJYKH010000280.1, read on the forward strand.
GATCCCCCAGCCCCGGTGACCATGACCGTACGGCCCCCGAGAACGTCTCCGATCCGTTCCAGCTCGAGCCGCACCGGCGGCCTTCCCAGCAGGTCTTTGTAAGAAACATCGCGGATGGTCTTGATGGAAACCTTTTCGGTGATGAGCTCGCCCAGGCCGGGCAACGTTTTGAAAGGAATTCCGCTAGCGCGGCAAAGCTCGACAATGCGGTTCATCTGGTCGCGGCTGGCCGAAGGGATGGCAATCAGGATCTCCTGAGGGTCGAACTTGAAGAGATATTCCTGAAGATCGGCAATGGCGCCCAACACCGGAATGCCATGAATTCGTTGCCCGATCTTCGCAGGATGGTCATCAAGAAAGCCTACGATCTTGTAAGGAAGGGCCTTGTTGTCATTGATCTCCCGTGTCACTTTCTCCGCCGCGTCGCCGGCGCCGATGATCAATAGGCGTTTTCGACGATTCAGACTTGTCGCATCGTGCCGCCGGAAATGGATGTCCTTGGAATTCTGATAGAAAAGCCTGAGCCCCACGCGAAAGCCAGCGATAAAAAGAAACGTCAAAAGCGCATCCAGCACAAAAACAGAGCGGGAGAATCCTTCGAAGCGGTTGACCAGCAGCAGCATGCCTATAGACACAAAGGCAGCAAGAGCACAGGATTTGAGGATGTTCAACAGGTCGGCAAGGGAGGTGTACCGCCACATGCCGCGATACAGGCCGAAAAAATAAAAAACGACAAGCTTGAAGCCGATGAAAGGCGGCAGTACCGTACGGATATTGCTCCACTGTTCGGATGCGATTTCCCCGCCGAAACGAATCGAATAGGCTAATAAATGAGCAGCCGATAAAAGGAAAATGTCAGCCGCAAGGACAATCCAGAAATTTATCTTGCGGATATGCTGCTTCATGTCTCTCCATCCCCTCTTTCCTGAGAAAGTTGCCCTGAAGAAAGGTTCGCCTATGGCGTAGGGAGATACAATGAAATTCTTCGAATTTCAATCTCGATCGGGAGAAAAAACCACCTCGCTCATATTTTCTGCAGCTCAGGGGCTCCGGCTTTATACTTGAGTGCTGTCCACACAAGCGGCGCATAGGCGATTCCGACGCCCGTGAATCCATCCAAGGTTCCTTTTGCGACCAAAGCTGCCACGGGAAGCAACCAGAAAAGATTGATCACCCCCGTCGCCAGACTAACTTTCTGGTGAGAGCGATGGTAACGTGAGGCGTACTGGTAGGCATGGCTACGATGGGCTTCGTAGAATTTTTCGCCTCGAAGAATGCGGCGCACCAGGGTTACCGTGGCATCAACCACGAAAACACCCAGCAGGATCGTCCAACACCAGAAGAGTTTCGGGACCAACCATGTGGCCTGAATCGACAATGCGCCAAGCATCATGCCGAGAAAGCCGCTCCCAACATCTCCCATAAAAATTTTTGCGGAAGGGAAATTCCAGAAAAGGAAACCAGCCACTGATGCCGCGAGCAAGACCGGCAAAAGCCAGACATTCTCTCCTAGGGCGGATATCCATAACAGCAACCCACCGCCCACGCAAACCGTGATCGCCTCGATTCCGGCAATGCCATCGATGCCATCCATGAAATTATAGAGATTAAGCAGCCAAACTAGATAGATCAGAGCTGCCAGGTTGCCCAGCCAGCCGAGGTCAAGCACAGATCCAAATATCGGCAGGGGGGCCATCCCTCCAGACCAGGCCAGGACCCAAGCTGCGCCAAGGAAATGGGCCAGTAATCGCCAGCGGGCGGGGATGTGGCCATGATCGTCAAGGAAGCCGACCAGGGCCACCCAACTGCCGGCGCCCGCAAAAGCCATCACCGGCGTGGTGGCCAGTCCCCCTGAAGCCCGCAGCAAAAACAAACTACCCAAAAAGGTGATGACAAAGGCTACACCGCCCCCGCGCGGAGTTGGGATCGAATGGGAGCTGCGGCCATTGGGAACATCCAACAGGCTGCGGGCCAGCGCGTAGCGGCGCAACAGCCTCGTCATAATCAGGGAGGATACAGTCATTAAAGGAAGAAACCACCAAAGATTCATCTGAAATGCCTGCCTCATGCCCAGCCCTACAGCTCATCCAACTGACAACCCAGGTTCGATCCGGTTTCAGCAATTCCAACGTTCCGGAAATACCCTTGGAAAGACGCGGCGACATGGACGCCTTGAATTCAAAAGCCAAACGCCTCCGTCCGCGCTCCAAAACGAGGTCAATTTCCTCACCGGAGGAGGTCCGGTAATAGACAGCCCGCCAGCCTCGCATAACCGCCATGATCTGCTCCATGCAAAACCCTTCCCACGATGCCCCGACCACTGGATGCCCCAATAGATCATCAAATTTTTCTATCTCCAGCAGAGCATGCAGGATACCGGAATCGCGCAGATAGACTTTCGGCGACTTGACCAGCCGTTTCTTGAGATTTGCTGCCAAGGGCGGCAGACCCGAACCATGTAAGTTTGTTCCAGGATCCCAAGATACCTGCGAATAGTTGGATGGCTGACATCAAGGGCTTGACCTAGTTTCGAGCTGTTCAAAACCTGCCCATGGTAATGGGCCAGCATGGTCCAGAACCTTCTCATGGTCATCGCAGGAACCTGAAAACCGAACTGGGGAATATCTCGCTTCAGAAAGGTCCTGATGAAATCCATCCTCCAAGTCAGACTGGTGCGGTCTGAATCCGCAAGGATCGATTCCGGAAATCCGCCTCGGTTCCATAATTCTGAGGATTGGTATGGGAGTCAGGATCGTCCTTCAAAAGCTCCTGATAGGTAAAGGGAGTCAGCTCGACGTAGTGGATGCGGCCGGCCAGGGTCTCGGAGCTTTTCCGAATAAGCTCCTGCGAGGCAAATCCAAGGAGCAGGAATTTTC
>JAJYKH010000281.1 GCA_021788685.1 Deltaproteobacteria bacterium
CCACCGGCATGAGCACCGCATGGTTCGAGCTGGTGACCACCCGCCGCAGCCACTCGGTGCGGAAAGCGTAGAAGTCGCTGATGCTCTCGGTGAGGACGAAGGCGCCGGTGCCGGCCGAAAGATGGGCCTCGGCCATGGGCACGAAATCGAAGGCGGAGGGATCGGGCCCCTGCCCGGCCGGACCATCGGCCCCGGGCTCGGGGGAGGCCGGTGGCGGGCCGCCGGGGGCCGGGGCGCGGTGCCGGGGACCCACCCCTTCGGCCAGCCAGTCGGCGGCCAGGCCGTATTTCCGGGCGATGGCGAAGATCCACTTGGGCGGGAACTCATCCTTGGCCTTCATCTTGGAAACCGCCGACTGCCGGACCCCCACCTCGGCGGCCAGCGCCACGAAGGTGTCGATCCCGGTGGCGGCCCTGACCCGTTCCCACACGTCGCTGAATCCCATGGCGTTTCCCCCTTTTTGTTCCGAGAGCTCAGGAAAGATCTCAAATTCGGTTTTTGGGCGAGCTTTTGACCGGCTCGATTTCCTTTTTGGAATATCTCCCAGCTGAAATTGCTCCGAAAGAATCGATTTAGCGAAATTAGCACGACTTTTTCATCCTGGCAATTCCAATTCTTCACGCTTGACCGGAAAAAGGAATGGGGTGGCGCGAGTTTCGCCATGTCCCCTGTCGGCTCGTTTTTTCTCCCGGAATCCGTTATGTTGCGGGAGGATGCAAACGGAAAGGGAGCGCCATGGCCCGCGTGCTGATCATCGATGACGACCCGGTCGTCGCCCGGATTCTGGTACAGGCTATCCGCCGCCTGTCCCACGAAGCGGTCGCCGCCACCACCATGGCGGAGGGGCTTCGGCAGGCGGGAGCGGGAGAGACCGACGCCGTGTTCCTGGATCTCGTCCTGCCCGACGGCGACGGCCTGGAGGCCTTACCGAGCCTGCGGGCGCTCCCCTCCCGGCCGGAAGTGATCATCCTCACCGCGACCGGCAGCTCGGATTCGGCGGAAACCGCCATCCGGAACGGCGCCTGGGACTACCTCCAGAAGCCGGTCGCTCCCAAGGAGATCGCCCTCATTCTCGGCCGGGTGGTGCAGTACCGGCAGAGACTGCGCCAGGAGCCGAGGGTCAAGGCGCTCAAGACCGGGGGCATCGTGGGCGGCAGTCCCCGGATGCTGGCCTGCTTCGACCTGCTGGCCCAGGCGGCGGCGAGCGAGGCCGGGGTCCTTCTCTCCGGGGAGACGGGGACCGGCAAGGAGCTCTTCGCCCGGGCCATTCACGAGAACAGCCGGCGGGCCGGGGGCGAGCTCGTGGTGGTGGACTGCGCGAGCCTGCCCGAGTCGCTGGTGGCGGGCATCCTCTTCGGCCACGAAAAGGGGGCTTTCACCGGCGCGGACAAGGCGCGGGAGGGGCTGATCCGGCAGGCGGACGGCGGCACCCTCTTCCTCGACGAGGTGGGGGAGCTGCCGCCCGGCCTTCAGAAAACCTTCCTCCGGGTGCTGGACGAGCGGAGCTTCCGCCCCATCGGCAGCAGGCGCGAGGCGGCCAGCGACTTCCGGCTGATCGCCGCCACCAACCGCGACCTCGCCGCGGAATGCGCCCGGGGGGCCTTCCGGGAGGACCTCTATTACCGGCTGCGGGCCATCACCATCGAGCTGCCTCCCCTCCGGGAGCGGCCCGGCGACATTAAGGCCATCGTCCTCGCGCACCTGGCGCGGCTGTGCGAGAAGAACGGCCTGCCCACCAAGGGGCTCGCCCCCGATTTTCTCGATGCGGTCGCGGCCTACTCCTGGCCGGGAAACGTGCGGGAGCTGATCCACGCCCTGGAGCGGGCCATCATCAGCGCTTCCGGCGACGACCTCCTCTTTGCCAAGCACCTCCCCCTCCAGATCCGGATCGCCACCGCCAAGTCCGCCCTGGAGACCCCGGCCGGAAAGCGTCCGGCCGCGCCGGCTCCCGGCCCTTCCACCCTGGCCACCTTCCGGGTCCATCGCGATCAGGCCCTGCAGGCGGCGGAGCGGCAGTACCTCCGGGAGCTGATGGCCGCAGCCCGCGGTTCCATGAAGGAGGCCTGCCGTCTCTCCGGCCTCGGCCGCACCCGCCTGTACACCCTGCTCAAGAAACACGATATTTCCCGATTGGGGTGGAGCTGAGAAAAAGGATTCCCCTTGGAGGCGGATACTTTTTGCGAAGGTTTGTTCTGGAATCGTGAACAAATGGTCACTGCAAGCGGGGGTCCAGCCCCAGGGATCTCACCGTTCCGGCTCGGACGCCGGAGTATTTTCTGGCATGTTCGTTGCTTGAAGCCCGGCGAAGGCCGCCGAAAACCCGTCACCCCCACACGGCAGATGGCGCATGTTCTTCTGGAAAAGGAAACGGAAAGAGGCTGACCGGCCCGCGTGGGCTGCCGCGCAGGGCGGATTCCAAGCCACCCGCTCCCGCCGGTTCATCGAGAGCGTCCTGTCGTCGCTCGAAAGGAAGAAGACGGAGCTGATGCTGGCCCAGAAGGAAAGCCAGTCGGGTCCCACCATCCTGCTGGGATCCACCGGCCGGCATCTGCTGATCGACGCCCCTGCGGCATGGAGGCTCCGGGGACTGGGACTGCGCATCCGGTTCAAGGACGAGGCCCGGCTCGACTGCTACTTCGATACGAAGATCGTCTACATCAAGGACGAGATCATTTACGCCAAGGCGCCGGCAGAGCTGTACCGCCTGCAGCGCCGCGCCCATCCCCGGGTCGAGGTCCCGGGCGGCTGTCACGCCCTGGTCGCCGGGCTGGCCGGCGGCGCGGCGTTTCCGGTCAGGAACCTGAGCGCCGGCGGCATGCTGTGCTGCAGCCCCAGCCGGCAGCTCGCGTGCGGCATGGTCCTCGAGAACATCGATTTGATCCTGGGCCTGGGAGGGGCGCAGGAGCGAAGCCGCATCACCATTCCCCGGGGGCGGGTGGTCCGTACCTTCGTGGACCGTCTGGCGCGGCGGATCTGTTACGGAGTCGCCTTCGAGTGCGGTATCGGCGAGGAGAAGAGGCTGATGGCTTACGTCCGGGACCTCGAAACGGGGTAAGCGATCACAGGCACCGAATCTGCTTTGTCAGCGGCCTGTTCGCGTACCCGAGTACAGCCTCACAGGCCGCTTTCGCGCATCTCCGGCACCTGTGATCGCTTACGAAAATGAGGCAAAGCCGTCTCGGCGCTCCGATGCCCCGTGATCGGTTACGAAACGGGGAGCGCTGAAGCGTCCGCTTCGGCCCCTTAGGAAACAGTCCTCCGGAGGCAGAATGCAAGATCAGGAAAGGGGGGACCCCCACCAGGCAGGCCGCTTGGCGGCGCTCGAACGCGAGGTCCGCCTGTGCCGGGAGGTCCTGGCGGGCTCGGCCGACGGCGTCCTGCTGGTGGACGGCGGCCTGGTGGTCCGCTGGGCCAACCAGGCGGTTGCGGCCTTCACCGGCCAGGCCATGGGGGACCTGATCGGCCGGACCTGCCACCAGCTTTTCTGGGGCGGAGAGCCGTGCGACGGCTGTCCCTGCCTGGGAGGGACCGAAAAGGGAAGCCAGCCGGAGATGTCCGTCCTGAGGGCAGGACGTCGCCTCTGCCGGGCGTCCGGCAGGGCGGGAGACTCCATTGCCGGGGCGGTCACCATCCGCGGGGCGGCCGATCGCGCCACGGAGAACGAGGTGTGGACACGGCCCGGATTTCCCGCCGAGACCATCCCGGTGCCGTGCCATTCCCTGGATCACCAGGGCCGTCTGGTGGCGGTCAACCAGGCCTGGCTGTCCTTGCTGGGGTACCGGCGGGACGAGGTCATGGGGCAGCCGTTCGCCGGCTTCGCCTGCCCCGAGCGCCGGGGCCAGCTCGAGAGGGCCTTCGCGTTCCTCCAGCTCCGGGGGGAAATTTCCGGGGTGGAAACCGAGCTCCGCCGCAAGGACGGAGAACCGCTTCCCCTGCTGGTGGAAGGCCGGGCGAGCTTCGACGAGGAAGGGACCTTCAAACGCTCCACCTGCATTCTCACCCCGCTCCCAGCCGACCGGCGTCCGGGGGCGGGCGCCGGCCTGCTGCCGATCTGCTCCTCCTGCAAGAAGATCCGGGACAAGGGCGGGGTGTGGCACAACCTCGAATACTATCTCCACGTCCACACCCGGATCGAGTTCAGCCACGGCATCTGCCCCGACTGCCTGCCCAAGCTCTACCCGGATTTTTACAAATAGCCTGGATCGGCCTTGAACCC
>JAJYKH010000282.1 GCA_021788685.1 Deltaproteobacteria bacterium
CGTGATATGAAGCTGCTGCCCATTGACGAGAAACGGCTCCTTGAGGCTTGACTGGATCTTCTCCGCGATCCTGGTCACTTCCCGGATATTGCCCGCGCGCGGCAGCAGAATGGTGAAATCGTCGCCGCCCAGCCGGGCGATGGTGTCCGTATCCCGCAGGGTGGCCGCCAGCCGGCCGGCGACCTGCTGCAGCAGGAGGTCGCCGACGGAATGGCCCAGGGCATCGTTGATGTTCTTGAACCGGTCGAGGTCCAGGAAGAGAACGGCCAGGATCGAGCCCGACCGCCGCGCCTGGGACAGCTCCAGGCCGAGGTGATCCAGGAAGAGCATCCGGTTGGGCAGCCCGGTCAGCAGGTCGTGATGGGCCTGGTAGCTGATCGTTTCCTCCATCTGCTTGCGGCGGGTGATGTCCCTGGCGATGCCCGTGGTCCCCACCACTTCTCCTTTTTCATTGGAGATGGGGGTCTTGATCGTCTCGTACCAGCCGAAATTTCCCAGATGATCCGTCAGCGACTCCTCGATGGTCAGCCGCTGCCCGCTCCACATCACCTCCTGGTCATCGGCCATGGACTTCCGGGCCATTGCCGGCGGCCAGATCTCCAAATCCGTATGGCCCGGGACCGCCGCCGGCTGCCAGCCGGAGATCCTGCCGTACGCCTCGTTGACCGCGATGTATCGCTCCTCCCGGTCCTTGAGCCAGGCCATGTCGGGAATGCTGTCGAGAATGGCCTTTTGCCGGCGCGCCGTTTCCTTGATCAATTCCTCGGCCCGCCGCCGCTCGGTCATGTCCCGCGCCGCCGCCACCGCGTAAAGCGAGCCGCCGAAGGAGACCAGGCGGATGGTGATCTCGACCGGGATTGTCTCGCCGTTGCCTTTGAGAAGCACGGTCTCCGCAACCGCCCGGTCCGGCTGGGTGCCGGCCGCCCGGCCTTGCCGGAACAGCTCCGCCACGGGACCGTCGGCCTCCGGCCCGGCGATATCGCCCAGGGAAAGGGAAAGCAGCTTTTCCCGTGGGAACAGGAGCTGCCGGCACGCCGATTCGTTCACGTCGGCCATCCGGCCGGACGGCACCTGCAACAGGAAGATGGCGTCGCTGCTCTGGTCGAGGAGGGCCCGGAACCGCTGGAGGTTGGCAAGCTGCTCCTGGAGCTGGGGATAATAGCTTTTCCGGAAGGAGCGCTCCCCCAGCCCGATGATTTTTTCCCGCAGGGCCTCAGGGGCTTCCTTGCTAGAGCGCCTGCGCATACAGCTGCTCGATGTCCCCGCGGGTGGGCCGGCGCGGGTTGGTCGCCAAGCACGGGTCGTTGATGGCCTTGGCGGCCAGGTCGGCCAGGTGCCCGGGCGTGACGCCCAGTTGACTGAGCCTCCTGTCCGTTCCCAGGCTTTTTTTCATCTCATGCAGGGACTCGACCAAGAGCGCCTTCTGCTCAGCGGCCCCCAATCCGCCCATGGTCAGGCCGAGCACTTCACCGATGGTTGCGTATCGCTCCGGGGCCGCCGCGAAATTGAACCCGACCACCGCACTGAGAAGGAGCGCGTTGCACTCGCCGTGCGGAATGTCCAGGTAGCCCCCCAGGCTGTGGGCCATGGCGTGCACGAGGCCCAGGCTGGCGTTGGAAAAGGCCAGCCCGGCATAGAGGCTGCCGAGCATGGTCCCGGCGCGGCGGTCGATGTCGTCGGGCCGATCCATCGCCGCCGCCAGGTGGGCCTTCAGCAGCCGGACCGCCTCCAGGGCGAACAGGTCGGTGACCGGGGAGTGGGCGTTGGAAACATAGGACTCGAAAGCATGGGCCAGGGCATCCATGCCGGTATTGACCGTCAGCTCCCTGGGCATGGTGGTCAGGGGCAGCGGGTCGATCAGGGAGACGTCCGGCACCACCGTCTTGCTGATGATGGCGATCTTCACCCTGCGGTCGGTGTCGGTGATGATGGCGAACTGGGAGACATCCGCGCTGCTGCCGGCGGTCGTGGGAATGCAGATCATGGGGGGGCCGGGGCGGGCAATCCGATCGACCCCTTCGAAGTCGAGGATGTGGCCGCCGTTGGAGCTGACGATCCCGATGCCCTTGGCGCAATCGATGGCGCTGCCGCCGCCGACCACGATGATGGTGTCGCACCGCTCCTGCTCGTAAACCGCGGCGCCGGCCATCACTTCCGCAGCCTTCGGGTTGGGCGTCAGGTCGGAGAAGAGGCGATAGGGGATGCCGGCGGCTTCCAGGTCCTCGATCAGCTCCCCGGCCCAGCCCGCGGCAATGATGCCCGGATCGGTGACCACCAGCGCCTGTGAGGCGCCGAAATTCTTGGCGTACCGGGCCGACAGCTTCCGGGCGCCGAGGCCGAACAGAAACTCGGGGGCCACGAATTTGCGCAACTCCGGGATATCCGCCATATGCTGTCCTGCAGGGAAGGGGGAGGATTTGGACCCACCACCCCGGATGTTCAACCATCCGGAAGCCGAAGCCGGGCTTCCCCGCTCGGCGAACATCCGTGCCTGGCAATGGGAACGCGCCACAGATGGGCGAGGGATCGTGACCGGTGCTTCCTTGAACCGCCGCCCGTGGTTGAGGGGAGAGAAGGCGGCCTTTCTCAGGGTATCCTATTTCAAGGCTTGATCACAATCGAGGCTGCTTCGGGAAAGGAAAGGATGACAGGAACAATCGCGGCAGTGCTCGGAAGACACCAGGGCGAGTTGCTGGCGATCCCCGGCGTGACCGGCATCGCGAAGGGCCGGTGCGGCGGTGGGCCGTGCATCAAGGTCTATATCGCCAGGAAGACGCTGGAGATCGCCGGGAAGATCCCCTTCCGGATCGAGGGGTTCCCGGTCAGCGTGGAAGAGACGGGAGAGAAACATGGGAGAACATGGGGTCAATTCTTTGTTCTTGACAACCGTGCTTCAATATCTGCGATTCTGTCCTGGAGCCTCTTATCCTTTTGTTGTCTCTCACGGAGCCTTTTCCTACCCTGGCTGACCGTGCTGTAATCCAATCTCATCATTTCTCCGATAGTTTTATTCTTCAGGCCCCCGAGTCGGTACAGCAGCTCCATGGCGATCTGCCTCTCTACCCCCCGGGTGGTAAATATCTCTTCCCGGTTTCTCTGGAGCACGTCCTCAATCGCCTCAATGACGGCTTCCTTCGAAGCATGGCTGTGCACGATCCCGATTGCCGGGCATTCGCGATCGTTTTGCTCGGGCAGGTACTTCGCTTTTATGTCAATCACGAAACCCTCATCGCCAAGAATGCTCTGCCCTACAATATTCTCCCGGATCGGTAGATCTTTCGAAAGGTCTTCGGCAATTTGTTTTTTGTAGGCCGCCCTGCCATGGCGATTGTCTCCCCCATATTCCCCTAGCACATAAGCATGGCTGACGAAGCCGAAGCGGTTCTTGCCCCCGATAAAACCAGGCAGGCTGCTCCAATCGTATTTCCAAAGGAAGGACAACTGCTCCTGCGCGGCGGTAATCCGCATTTTGCCCACCTTGACGGGATTGAGGTGGATGTAGCGCGAAACCATGGAAAGGTATGCATCTTTTTCGATCAGAAAGCTCTTGTATCTCCCCTGATACAGATGGCCGCTTCGGTTGTGCCGCCGATTGAAACGGGAGGTGTAGGTGATGTTGAAATGGCGCATGAATTCGCCGAGATTGCCGGCCGGGGTTTCAAGGAGCAGGTGGAAATGGTTATCCATAAGGACAAAGCTGTGCAGAACAGCCCTGTGGATGGCAAGCGATGACGCAAGGATTTCAAGGAAATTACGACGATCGATGTCATCCCTGAAGATCGCCTTGCGCTCGTTGCCGCGGGCGGTCACATGATAAACGGCGCCCGGATATTGAATGCGTAAGGACCTTGCCATGCTTGCTTATCTCCCAAGAAGGTTGTTCTGTCAAGAATAAAGAATTGACCCCTTTCCTTCGCCGCGCGGGCGTTCGCCGCGCGGGCGCGTGGATTGAAACTTGTGCCTTCTCTCAGCCGATGATCACATTGTTGCTCAGCTCGTCGGTGTCGTCCGGCCGCACCGGGAAGTGGCGGGCGAGGACCTCCCCCACCTTGCCGATCTCCCGGCAGAGGACCTCGGCCGCGCGCCGGCCCCCGATCCCCTTGGCTGTCTCGCGAGCGTGGGCCTGGAGGGTTTCGGGCTTGATCTTTTCGTAGATCCCTTTGTCGGCCAGGATCCACACCTTGTGCTCGAAGA
>JAJYKH010000283.1 GCA_021788685.1 Deltaproteobacteria bacterium
TCACCGGCTCCCAGAACAACGATCCCATCACTCCGGCCGGCTTCGCCTCGAACAACGCGGGCGGCATCCTCGCCGGGGTGTCGAACGGCGAGGCGATCGTGGCCCGGGTGGCGGTGAAGCCCATCCCCTCCATCGCCCGGGAGCAGCAGACGGTGAACCTGGCCGGCGAGCCGGTGACCATCAAGATCGGCGGCCGGCACGACATTTCCGCCATCCCCCGGATCGTCCCGGTCTGCGAGGCCATGGTGGCCCTGACCCTCGCCGACCACCTGCTGAGGCAAAAAACGGTGCGATGAGGCGGTGGACGTAATGGACAATGTGGATAGGATGGACACAATGGAAAAGGTCCACTCCGTCCACGAGGTCCATCCGGTCCACTTCCAAGCTCGGAAGCGATAACCTCCCCCTCAGGAGATTTCATTGGCCAAGAAACAGGCACCTGATGCCCCCTCCCCAGCTCCCGCCATCTCCTCCGTCTGGCTCGTCACCCGCGAGTACGAGGGGCTGGCCGGGGCCGGCGGAGTCAAGGATTTCTCGCGGCAGCTGGCGGGGGCCCTGGCCCGCACCGGCCGGCGGGTGCGGGTGGTCCTGCCCCTCTATGGCTTCATGCAGCCGGAGAAGCTCGGCTTTGCCCCCCTCGACCACGCCTTTGACGTGGACATGCCCTATGTGGGGGTGGAGCGGCGGGAGCTCGTCCGCATCTGGGAGCGGCAGGAGCGGCCCGCCGGCGGTCCGGAGCGGGGGCAGGGGTCTCTTGCCATTTACCTGCTCGACGCCCAGCGGTACCGGGAGAAGGGCGGCGTCTACACTTACACGGCGGCGGAGGAGGCGGCCAACCCCCTCCTTCACAAGCAGGGCGCCGGCCATTACGACTATTTCGCCATGAACGTCCTCCTCCAGAAGGGGGCCCTGGGGCTCATGATCCGGCTCGGCGAGCGGCCGGAGATCATCCACTGCCAGGACGGCCACACCGCCATCCTGCCCGCGCTCATGCGGGAGATCGAGGGCTACCGCCACCACTTCGCGGCGAGCGGGGCGGTGGTCACCATCCACAACGCCGGGCGCGGCTACCACCAGGAGGTGGACGACCTGCCGTTCGCCCAGGTCATCACCGGCCTGCCCAAGCGGCTGATCACCGCCAACCTGCTCGACGGCGGCTTCGATCCCTTTCTCGCGGCCTCCTCCTACGCTCCCCTCAACACGGTGAGCGAAAATTACGCCCGCGAGCTGCAGGAGACCAACGACGACCTGCTGACCGGCTGGCTGGGCCATCACCTGGCGGCCCGGGGGGTGAAGCTCGCCGGGATCACCAACGGCATCGAGCCGGAGGCCTACGATCCCCGCCGGCCCAAGCCCCTGGGGCTGGCCGCCGGCTTCGATCCGGCCAAGGGGGAAATGGCCGGCAAGGCGAAGTGCCGGCGGGCGCTCGTCCGGGACATCGCCGGAGGCGCCATCACCGGGGTGACCCAGGAAGGGGCTCTCGATCCCGAGGGTCGGGGGCCGCTCTTCACCTTCATCGGCCGGTTCACGGAGCAGAAAGGGGTGGACAAGCTGGAGGACGCCCTGGCCTCCCTCCTGCCCCACGACCCCGATTTCCAGGTCCTCATCCAGGGGTCCGGCAGCCGGGAGCACGAAGAGGCCCTGGCCCGGCTGGCCACCGCCGAGCCTTACCGGGGGCGGGTCTGCATTCTGCGCGGCTACGACCCCCTCCTCGCCAATCAGGTGTTCGCCGCCGGCGACTTCCTCCTCGTCCCCTCGCGCTACGAGCCCTGCGGCCTCACCGACTTCATCGCCCAGCTCTTCGGGAACCTTCCCATCGTCCACCACGTGGGGGGGCTGGTGAAGGTGATCGACCGGAAGACCGGGTTTGCCTACAAGGAGCACAGCTCGGCCGCCCTGATGGGGGCCATGCAGTCCGCCCTGCGGCTCTACCGCGAGCAGCCGGCGACAATCGCGGCCATGCAGCGGGAGGCCGTCCGGGTCATCCACGAGCAGTACACCTGGGAAACGGTGGTGAAACAATACCTCGCCCTCTACCGGGAAGCCCTGACCTTCCAGGGGCCGCGGATCAAGGCGGGGCCATGAATCGCAATCAGTGGCGCGCGGAAAAGCGCTCCCTGTGGGTCCGGGAGCTGCTCAAGGAGTTCCACGAGACCGCCAGCCGGTTCCAGGCCGTGTACGGCCGTTACACCGAGAACGGCTTGGTGGCCTTCGAGGACATCGATCGCCTGGTGGGCTCGGAGGGGAGCAAGGGCGATCTGTGGCGGCTCAAGGACAGCTGCCACCGGCTGTGGCGGGAGGTTGACCCCCGGGAGGAGATGAACGGCTGCCTGGTGGATTGGATGATGGGCTCCCTCTTCCATGAGGCGATGAAGCTCAAGGAGAACGCCTACATCTACCAGTTCTACCGGCCCCTGGCGGAAAAGATGGCCGGCGGCCCCCGTAAAAAGGGGGGCGAGCTTCTGATCTGCGGCATGGAGTGCGAGCGGTTCATGCGGCGGACCGTCCGGGAGATTCGGCGGCAGATGGAGAATCTGGGCGTGATGTTCGGCCGCGCCACGTACCTCCTCCGGCTGATGATGCCCGAGCAGGCCCACAACGCCATTCTCCTCCGCTACCTTATCGAGAACGAGACCGTTGTGTTACAATTGTGGGGAGAAAGCCTCACCGGGCTGCTGGGGGACCTGTTCGACGGCGCCCCGGAGCAGGGGTACTGCGCGGCCGCCCGGAGCTACCTGGTCGACCGGTGGCTGGCGCGGGCGGAGGCCGCCTACCGGCAGGCCCTGGCGATCGATCCCGCCTGCGAGGAGGCCCGGCGCCAGGTCCTGCAGCTGAAGCCCCTGGTGGCCGACGAGCTGGCCGGGGATGATCGGGGGGAGCGGGGGAGGGCTCTCCCGATGACCTGAAAGGCGCCGCCAGCGGCGGTCCTTGCACCTCTCCTTGGCCGGTCCCCCCGGGCGAACCTCTTCCTGAACGAAAGCGCAAAGGAGGCTTCCATGGCAATTCGAGTCGGCATCAACGGCTTCGGCCGCATCGGCAGAAATATCTTCCGGGCCTGCGAGAAAGACCCGGCGTTCGCCGGCATCGAGATCGCGGCCATCAACGACCTCACCGACAACGCCACCCTGGCCCACCTCCTCAAATACGATTCCATCATGGGCCGTTACGACCGCAAGGTGACCGCGGACGACGAGGGTCTCACGGTGGACGGCCGCCGGATCCAGATCTTCAGCCACACCAACCCGGCGGACATCCCGTGGGGCGACCTGGGGGTGGACTACGTGATCGAGTCCACCGGCCGCTTCACGGATGGCGAAAAGGCCCAGGCCCACCTGGAGGCGGGCGCCAAGAAGGTGGTCATCTCCGCCCCGGCCAAGGGGAATGTCAAGACCATCGTCATGGGGGTGAACGAGCAGGAATACGACCCCAGCCAGCATCACATCGTTTCCAACGCCTCCTGCACCACCAACTGCCTGGCCCCGGTGACCAAGATTATCCTCGACCGGTTCGGCATCCGGCGCGGGCTGATGACCACGATCCACTCCTACACCAACGACCAGAAGATCCTCGACTTCCCCCACAAGGACCTGCGCCGGGCCCGGGCGGCGGCGCTTTCCATGATCCCCACCAAGACGGGGGCGGCCGCCGCCATCGGTCTGGTGCTGCCGGAGCTCAAGGGCAAGTTCGACGGCCTCGCGGTGCGGGTGCCCACTCCCAACGTCTCCTTGGTGGACGTGGTGATCGAGGTGGAAAGGGAGACCAGCGGCACCGAGGTGAATCAGGCTCTCCAAGAGGCAACCGGCCGCTATCTCGGCTTCTCCGACGAGCCGCTGGTCTCCATCGACTACCAGGGGGATGCTCATTCGGGCGTGGTGGACAGCCTCTCCACGAAGGTGATCGGCACCTCGGTGAAGGTGCTCGCCTGGTACGACAACGAGTGGGGCTATTCCAACCGGGTGCTGGACCTGGTCCGGCATATGGAGGCGAACAAGTTGGTGTGAGTGGGGAGGTTGGAGAGGCCGGAGGTTTGAGGTTGGAGGCAAAAGCCAACTTTGCCAGCCTCTGGCCTTTATCAGTGAGCCTCCAACCTTCTATGAGCCACAACTGTCAAGCCGTTCTTTTGGGGTTAGGCTTTCATCTTATCCATCGGGTTGCGGAGTGAAGAGACCCACCATCTCTC
>JAJYKH010000284.1 GCA_021788685.1 Deltaproteobacteria bacterium
CAGTTTCAGTAAAATACTTTCTGGTGATATCGAACCTGAAGCAAAGTATCCAGCCGCATGGTCTTGGGTACTCGCTTTATTGATATTGTCTTCGTTTGCAAGTGACGAAGGTGCAGCTTCCTCGAGTGATCAAGATTTCCAGAAAACAATCTCTTCACTCAAACAATTAGGCGTGCTGCCAGCAAACAATCTCAGGGATTTGGTTGTCTATTCATCCAAGAAGCAGTTTAAGATCAAAATCCCGCCAATCATGGAAGCATTATTTGAATCTCCAGTACCCCAAACCCAGGATTTACAGTTTTTCCACATGATAGACAACCTTAAGAGCCTAATTGGCAATTTCAAGTCAAATAATAAACATTTAGTGGTCGTCGATGGTCTTGATGATATTTTAACAAACAGAAATATACAACTCAGGTCGTTGGCATCTCTAATGTTAGAAGTTTCCAGATTGAATCAGTTCTTTATAAAGAAGAATGCCCCGGTCAAAATAATTGTTTTATGTAGAACTGAATTATTTGAGAAATTGCCGGGTCCAAATAAGAACAAAATGCGGCAAGACTCTGCAATTGAAATTGATTGGTATCATGATCCAAGAAATCCATCTAATTCAAAGCTAGTTACTCTGGCTAATTTGAGAGCAAAATTGAGCTTGGGAAGGGAGGTGAATATCTTTGAAGATTTCTTTGGAGAATCTATTGATGGAAAAAAGACACTAACATTCCTCATCGAAATGACCAGGCATACCCCTAGGGATTTTTTACAGATCTTAACTCATCTTCAGAAATATTATAAAAGTGGTAAATTTGCGAGAGATGAGGTGTTGAGTGGTTGTAGGGATTACTCTATGAATTATTTTTTGCCAGAAATTAAGGATGAACTAGTAGGTTATGTGTCGCAAGACCACATTGAGTACATAATCCAAATATTCAGTAGCTTGAGAAAGAGAGATTTTTATATGCATGAAATTGAGGAAATAGCAAGGTCTAAACCTAGATACCGAGAAATGGATATTGAAGATATCTGCATCGAGCTTTTCAACTGTAGTGCGCTTGGGAATGTATCAAAACGTCCTGGTGGTTCAGAGGAATTTTCCTTTAAATATCGGAATCACAATTCATCATTTAATGATCGAGAAAGAATCATCTTGCATAAAGGCCTTTGGAAGGCATTGAATCTAATTTAGTTCGTCATGATGTGTTCGCTTGGACTGCAACAATCTCGAGAGGCTTGAGTATAAAAATAGCTGGGTTATCATTTTGAATGACTATAACAATTGGACGGGTGGGGCTGCCGATAGTGGGCAGAGTGTACAGAGATAGTATTCACCTGGTAGTACCCCTTCCGGCTTCCTCCTCTCGGCCGCTTACGGCAGCAGACTAAACTCCCTCAGCACCCCACTCATCTCCTCATGAATCCGGCCATTGGTGGCCAGCAGCTCCGGCACGAACGGCGAGAAGGGACGACCGCGGAAATCGGTGACCTTACCCCCCGCCTCTTCCACCAGCAGAAATCCGGCCGCCGCGTCCCAGGGTTTGAGGTTGATCTCGTAGAAACCGTCCAGCCGGCCGCAGGCCACGTAGGCGAGGTCGATGGCCGCGGCTCCGGCCCGCCGCACCCCCTGCGCCCTGGTCAGGACCGCCCGCAGGGCGGCGATGACCGGTTCGGGTTTTTCTTGAATGTTGTAAGGAAAGCCGGTGGCCATGAGCGACTGCTTGAGCCCGCTTGCGGTTGAAACCTGCAGCCGCTTCCCGTTCAGCCAGGCGCCGCCGCCCCGGGTGGCGCAGAAGAGCTCATCCTGCATGGGCAGATAGATCACCCCCGCCACGCTGATCCCCTCCACCAGGCAGCCGATGGAGGTGGCGAACCAGGGGAAGCCGTGGGCGAAGTTGGTGGTGCCGTCCAGGGGATCGATGACCCAGGTGGGCTCCGGGGGGATTTCCTGGTAGGACTGGCTCGACTCCTCCGCCATGACCCCAATCTGGGGCAGCTCCTCCCGGAGGATGGCGATGATCTCCCGCTCGGCGGCGGTGTCCGCCTCGGTGACCAGGTCGATCTCCCCCTTGTGGCCGATCTGGTGGGGCCGGCCGTAGCGGGCCCGGATCACCGCCCCGGCGGCCAGGGCCGCCCGCACCGCCGGTTCGAGGATCGTGGCCCATTCGGGCCGGCTGGCCTCGGTGCAGGCCGTGCAGCGCTCGTCCATCTCCCCCTCCTTTTCGTTGCGCCCGTTTTCTTGCCGCTTTCCTTAGCTACCCTATCCGGTCCGGGAGGGGAAGGGCAAAGGAAAATTGGGGCAGGTGCGACCTCTCAGGCACTCGGCGACTGTCCGTCCCTCCCGGCTCAGGCCGCCACTTTTCCCTGGCGGACGATCTCGCCCCGGGGGCTGATCACGATCTCTTCCAGGGGAATGGTCCGGTTGGCCCGCGCCAGGGCCTTGTCGACGATGGCCCGCAGGGCGCCGCAGCAGGGCACCTCCATCCGGGCGAGGGTGATGCTCTTGAGCCCCGCGATGGTGAAGATCTCGGCGAATTTCTGGACGTAGGCCTCGGCATCGTCGAACTTGGGGCAGCCCACCATCACCACCCGGCCCGGCAGCAGCTCCTGGTGGAAGCGGGGGAAGGCGACCGGGGTGCAGTCCGCCGCCACCAGCAGGTCCGCCCCTTTGAGGAAGGGCGCGGTGGGCGGCACCAGCCGGATCTGGACCGGCCAGTGGGTGAGGGCCGAGCCGGGGGCGCCGGTGGTCACCGGCCGGTTGGCCGCCTCACAAGAGGAAGGGGCGGGCTGGAAGCTCTGGATATGCATGGAGGGGCAGCCGCAGGCCAGCTTCTGGCCGGCGCCGGCCTCCTCTTCCTTGCGGAGCATGAGCTCTTCCACCGCCTCCTCGTCGAAGTCCTCCGCCTCCCGCTCGATCACCTTCAGCGCCCCGGTGGGACACTCGCCCAGGCAGGCCCCCAGGCCGTCGCAGTATTTTTCCCCGATCATCCGGGCCTTGCCGTCCACGATGGTGAGCGCCCCCTCGGCGCAGGAGGGCACGCACTGGCCGCAGCCGGTGCACAGCTCCTCGTTGATGTCGATGATCTTTCGCATGATTTTCATGGGATTCTCCTTGTTGGGCTGACAGCGGTCAGCGATCAGCGCTCAGCTTGAAGCAACGGCGGTTTGGGTGAGCTGATCGCTTCTCGCTTCCTGCCTGCCCGTTTGCCGTTCCTTTTACCCTAGGAGCACCCGGGCGGCAACCCGGCGGCCGTTGTCGGTGAGAAACGAGCGGGCGACGATTTTTTCCAGGTGCGCCCGCGGGCTCCGCCTCTCCCCCTGGTTGTCCTCCAGGTTGACGATGAGGTCGGCGTCGTAGAGGACCTTGAAGTTGGTGGTCTCCTCGGGCCGGGGGGAGTGGTGGTGGCCCACGATGTCGCACACCTCCTCGATCAGCTCCGGGCCGGCCCCCAGCTCCGCGAGGATCAGGCGGGCCACCGGCGGCCCTTCCTGGTGCTGGTACCGGGCGGCGGTGCTGTTGAACTTGCGCTCCGCCTCCTTGATCCCGATGTCGTGGAGGTAGCTCGCGATGAGGACCACCGGGCTGTTGCCGCCCTCGCCCTGGTTGATCTCCTCGGCGTAGCGGGCCACCCGGGTGGCGTGGCCGATGCGCCGGAAATCCGAGCCGAAGTAGCGCTTCATCGCCACCGCCGCCCGGTCTTTGAGCGGCTGTTCTTTTTGGACGCCGGGGCGGGGCCCCACGCACTGCTCCGCGTAGGGGCAGTAGGCGGCGCAGCCGAAATCGAGCCGGGGGTTGGCCATCCGGTGGCCGCAGGCGCGGCAGGTCCGGTGCGATTCGTCCTTGAAGAACTCGACTGGCTCCGCGCATTGGGCGCAGGGCGCTTCGAAAATGGCTTCGCCGTTCCAGTAGCGGCTGTCCTGGCCGGGGCATTTCATGGCGCGTGTCCTTTCGCTGGCTTTTTTGGAAATGGGGAGCGGGAAGAGCCCGCTCCCCATTTGGTCTCAGGCGGTCGCCTCCCGGCCGAGGATGGCCCGCAGGTCCTCGTCCGGGGTGGTGATCGGCTTGATGTTGAAGCTCTTCACCAGCACGTCGAGCACGTTGGCGGTGACGAAGGCGGGCAGGCTCGGCCCCAGCCGGATGTCCTGGATGCCCAGGTGGAACAGGGTGAGGAGGATCGCCA
>JAJYKH010000285.1 GCA_021788685.1 Deltaproteobacteria bacterium
ATATCGTTTGTTCACAGTTTTCCCCCCTCCCGTTTTCAGGGTTTTCAACGAAAATAGAAAGGACCATTTCTCCCCCCCGGTCCTGAGCCATAAACAAATTCTCATACGAGAATCGAACAACTGTCAGATATCGCTTAGTTTCATCGCATAATTTGCCCTCCTTTTGTTTTGGCTCTTTTTATTGCAGAAAAGCCGAGTCCCTGGCGAAAAGCCGAGCTTTCCCCTTTATTTTTTTCAGGCCGGCTGAAAAAGTGATTGAATAGCACGAGTTAAAGGCTGCAGGAATGAAGACAGGCACAACTAGCATCCGACGAAGACTCGCCGGGTGTCAAGAAAAAATTTATCAATAAAAACAGATTATTCGCAAATAGTAATCTTTCTCGGAAGTGCGAAAAACAAAGGATTACACAAAGCTGGAAGGATTAGATATTTGTTAGGCCCATTTCTCCGGGAAGACTTCTTCAGCGCTGGGTTCGAAAAAGCCGGAATCCTCCCGCCCCCCAAGGAAGACCGTGAATCCCCGAAACTGATACACTGGAAAAAAGAGAACCCATCATGCCCAGGCAGGGAGGCCGCCAGCCGCGGCCCGATTCAGCGGAGGGAAACGGCAGGGAGGAAAAGATCAGGAAGCTGCTGGAGGGCCTGGTCGGCTGGACCAGGAGATTGTCAACGCCCCGAGGGGTGCCGTGAGGCAGGCGGGAAAATGCAGCCGGAATCATCCCTGGCCATTGTTGCCATCGCATGCGGCATCGCCCTGATCGTGGTGGTCCTCTGGGAGGCGTTCGAGACCATCATCCTGCCGCGCCGGGTGGCCCGCCGCTTCCGGCTGACCCGTCTCTTCTACCGGGCCACCTGGTTCCCCTGGGTGAGGGTGGTCGCGAGGTTTGTCCCGGCCCGGCGGCAGGAAACCTGGCTGAGCTTTTTCGGGCCGCTGTCGCCCATTCTCCTCTTGAGCCTCTGGGCCGGCATGCTGATCACCGGCTTCGGCCTCCTCTACTGGGCCCTTGGCGCCACCATTCTGACCCGGGGCGGGCCCGTCGGGTTCCTGGCCGGCCTTTACCTGAGCGGCACCACCTTTTTTACCCTGGGGATCGGCGATGCGGTCCCCGGCAATGGCGTGGCGCGTTTCCTCGTGGTAGTCGAAGCCGGGACGGGGTTCGCCTTCCTCGCCCTGGTGATCGGCTACCTCCCGGCCCTCAACCAGTCGTTGACCCGGCGCGAGATCAGCATCTCGCTCCTCGACGCCCGGGCCGGCTCCCCTCCCACCGCTTCGGAAATGCTCCGCCGGCACGGCCACGCCCAGGGGATGGAAGCCCTCCGGGAGCTTCTCTTCAACTGGGAGCTGTGGTCGGCGGAGCTGCTGGAGGGCCACCTCTCCTATTCGGTTCTCACCTATTTCCGCTCCCAGCACGACAACCAGTCGTGGCTCGCGGCCCTGACCGCGGTCCTCGATACCTGCGCCATGGTGATGGCGGGGTTGGAGGGACCCTGCCGGCAGCAGGCGGAGCTTACCTTCGCCATCGCCCGCCACGCCCTGGTCGACCTCTGCATCGTCTTCAGGTTCGGGCCGCGGGAGGCGCCGGACCGGCTGCCACCCGAGAAGATGGCGCAGCCCCAGGCCATCCTGGCGGCCGCGGGCATCCCTCTTCAGGAGGAAGGCCTCGACCCGAGGCTGAGGGAGCTGCGCCGGATGTACGAGCCCTATGTGAACGCCCTGGCCTTCTACCTCCGTTTCACCATCCCCCCGTGGGTTGCCGGCAAAGAACCGCGGGACAACTGGCAGACGAGCATCTGGGAGCCGCGCGCCATCCGCAGGAGGCCGGCAGGAAAGGATGGAAACGAGCACTTCTAGACTGAAATAGAAAAACCAGGGGACCGCCACAAGATGAATGGCGTTTCACGGGAGGGAAGATCGGACCGGTCTGATCGATCGGCCCGGAGGGAAGATGGCCGCGACGGACCCGCTGCCTTCGCCAGCGAGCGTCAATTTCTACTCTGCCTTGCCGATGACCTCCTTCAAAGTCCTGCTCAGATCGGACAAGCGGAATGGTTTCGGGATCACTCCCCTGAACCCGTAGGCACGGTAATCGGACATGACCGGATCGTTGGCGTAGCCGCTCGAGACGATGACCCGCGCCCGCGGATCGATCCCGAGCAGGCGCCGGACTGTTTCCTTGCCGCCCATGCCGCCGGGCACGGTCAGATCGGCGATGACGGCGTCGAACGGATCGCCTGCCTCCAAGGCCTGCCGGTAAGCGACGATTGCCCCGGCCCCGTCCTTCACCCGTTCGCCCCTGTACCCCAGGACCCGGAGCATCTCGATCGCTATTGCACCGACCGTTTCCTCGTCATCCATCACCAGAACCCGCCCGGTGCCCGCAATGACCTCTCCGGACGCCACCGTTGCGGGGACGGCCTTCTTCTGGGAGGCAGGCAGGAAAAGAGAAAAGGTGCTCCCCTGGCCCGGCTCGGAATCGAAGATGACGGTTCCCCCGTGTCTTTTGGCGATCGAGAAGGAGATGGCCAGGCCGAGGCCGCTGCCCTGCTCCTTGGTCGTGAAATAAGGATCGAAGACCCTCTCTCGTATCTCCGGGTCTATCCCTCCTCCCTGATCCTTGATGTCGATCCGGACATACTGGCCAGCCGGGAGGCCCAGGTTGTTGTTTTCGGGAAGAAGGATGTTGGCCGCCGCGACGGCGACCACCCCTCCCTCCGGCATGGCTTCCACCGCGTTGATGGCCAGGTTGCTGATCGCCTGGTTCAGCTGGCTTTCATCCGCTTCCACCGGCCAGAGATCTTCAGGGAAAAGGTATTCATCCCGCACCTTCTCCCCCCGCAGGGCAAGGCCCACGGCTTCCCGGAGGAGGTGCGGCACAGCGGCGGTGACCTTGATGGGAGCGCCCCCCTTGGCAAAGGTGAGGAGCTGCTGGGCAAGCCCTCTCGCCCGCACCGAGGCCTGCTCGGCCACAGCCAGCCGGTCGGCGGCCTTGTCCCCCGGCGGCAGAAACATCCGGGCCAGGGTGATGTTGCCGAGGATGGCGGTGAGGATGTTGTTGAAATCGTGGGCGATGCCGCCGGCAAGCAGACCGATGGACTCGAGACGCTGGGCTTTCTGGCGTTCCTCCTCGGCACGCTTCCGTTCGGTGATGTCCCGGACGGCGGCGAACCGGACGGGCCGCCCTTCGCTGAGCATCGTCTGGCCATGGGCTTCCAAGGTGACCCGCGATCCGTCCTTGCGGACCAGGTCGTGCTCGGTGACGCTTTCGCGGCCGGCGAGGATGTTGCTCAACACCCGCTCGCGATCCTCGGGAAGCAAGAGCTCGGCAACCGGGTGGCCGATGATGTCCTGCCGGTCGCAGCCGTAGATTTTCAGCAACTGCTCGTTGGCGTCCACGAACCGCCCCTCTTCGATGACGGCGATGCCCTCGAAGGTGGCCGCCGCCAGGGTGCGGAACCGTTTCTCGCTGTCGGCCAGGGCCAATTCGGCGTGCTTGTACCGGGTGGTTTCCCGGAGCGAATAGACCAGCCCGATCACTCGGCCATCCGGGCTATTGACCGGCACCAGGCTCCAGTCCCAATAGGTTACCCCCCGCTCCGGCTGGTCGGGGAAGGTGAAGGGCTTGTCCTTGTAGAAAACCGGCTCGCCGGTATCGCGGACGCGGCGGAAGATGGCTTCGTTCTCGGCATGCGGGTAAAGCGCGAAATGGTTCTTGCCGATCATCTCCTCCGGCGGCATCTTGCAGGTTTCCGCATAAGCTCGGTTGACAAGAACGAAATTGAGCTCGGGATCGAGATAGACCAGCATCACGTCGGTGGCCTCGATCATCGCCCTCAAGAGAGCACGTTCCCTCTCCACCAGGCGGCATTCGGCCATCAGCGTTGTCATGCGCCACTCCACTTCCGCGGCGATTCGTTTCTCTGTTTCCGGGTCAGTATTGGGGGTCATTTCAACCAAATTGGGAATTCCAGGGTTGAGGGAAGCGTGGTCCGTACCCGCAAGCCAGGGGATGATCGGCGGGAAAGCCGGTGCTTGATCCTTATCGGCCGTTTATGGCCGATAGCAAGCCGCCATGTCGTCAGTGTAAGGTCCTCCGGGGCTTTGGTAAATGGAGAAGGGCGGCAGCACGGTCATTTCCTCGCCGCCTCCTTTCCCGCGC
>JAJYKH010000286.1 GCA_021788685.1 Deltaproteobacteria bacterium
CTCAATGCGGGTCGCTGCTGTTTCCATGGCTTGTCTCCTTATGGATTGATCATCTACTTTCGGAGAACAAGCTTAACAGCCGCGGCCCGTTTTGCGTATCTGGCGTTTGCTACATAGTATCTCCAACGGGGGGGGCCGCCTCTGGCCCCCTCACAATCCTTCCGCTACCAGGGCCGCCGTCTTGACCATCTGGACCGAATAGCCCCACTCGTTGTCGTACCAGCTCATCACCTTCACCAGGTCCCCGTCCACCACCCTGGTCATTTCCAGGTCCACGACGGAGGCCCGCGGGTCGCCAACGATGTCCGCGGAGACGATCGGCTCCGTGGTCGCCCCGAGAATGCCGCGGTAGCGCTCGCCCGCCGCCTCTTCCGTGAAGAGGGCGTTGACTTCCTCCACCGAGGTGGCCCGGCGGGTGACCATGACGATGTCGGCGATGGAGCCCACGAGCACCGGCCCCCGGATGGACACCCCGTCGAACTTGCCCGCCATCTGGGGCAGGGCCCTGCCGGTGGCCTTGGCAGCGCCGGTGGAGGTGGGCACGAAGCTCACCGCCCCCGCCCGCCCCCGGCGCGGCTTCTTGTCGAAGGTGTCCACCAGGGCCTGGGAGGCGGTGTAGGCGTGCACGGTGGACATGATCGCCTTGCTCACCCCCAGGCGGCGGTCCACGATCTCCACCACCGGGGTGATGCAGTTGGTGGTGCAGCTGGCGCAGGAGATGATGCGGTCCGCGGGATCGGGCTGGTTGACCCCGAACACCACGGTGGGCACCCCCTCGCCCTTGGCCGGCGCGGAAAGGATCACCTTTTTGGCCCCCGCCTCCAGGTGCTTCTCCAGCTGCTCCTTCCGGGTGAAGATGCCGCTGCACTCGAAGACGATGTCGATGCCCAGCTCGCCCCAGGGCAGCCGGGCCGGCTCCTTTTCGCTGAGGAGACGGTGCTTCCGGCCGTCGACGATCAGGTGCCCTTCATCGCTTCCCACCTCGGATTCACAGCGGCCATAGGCGCTGTCGTACTTGAGCAGGTAAGCGAGGCTCGCGGGGGGAATGAGATCGTTGGCCGCCACCAGCTCCAGCTGCGGGTAGTCGAAAAGGATCTTGAAGGTGGCTCGGCCGATCCGGCCCAGCCCGTTGATGGCCACTCGCGCCATGGTTCACCTCCATTGCTTTTTCGGTCTGGAAAACGGATAAAGGCCCCGGGGGCAAACGGCCCGGAGGAGTCCGGTCGATCAGGTTTTGAAGCGCAGCGTGGCGGCAACGCTCGAGTCGGCCGGCAGCTCGTGCCGGCGGCAGGGGTAGATGGTGCTGCCGCCCAGGAAGGCGCGGATGGCGGCGAGATCGAGGAGGTCGCGGTCTCCGGATTGATACTGCTCGTGAATTTCGGTGCTCCACCCCTGCTCGTCGAAGGTGCCCCACGCCTGGTCGTCCACCGACACGAAGAGACGGTCGATCTGGTCCGTGTGGGCGGCGCTCACCACCTTGGCCAGGTCGGCGGTGGCCAGCCCGGTTTCGGCCAGCTCGTTATACTTGGCGCTGTCCGCCTTGAAGGCCTCCTCATAATGGTGCTCGACCAGGGGCCAGGCCAGCTGCCGGAGCTCTTCCGGCCGCAGGTTTTCCGGGAAGCGGTTGATGACCTCTTCCTCCAGGAAGGGAGAGTTATTGAGGCCGCGGTAGAGGCCCAGCAGCGGCTCGATGGCGGCGAGCACCAGCGGCCCCTGGCCGCCTTCCAGGGCTTTGCGGACGCCGCCGTGGACCTGCGAGCAGAATTCGGCCAGCCGCTTTTTCTCGCCGCGGGCGTCGGTGCGGCCCACGCCATGGCCATGGAAGATGGCGGACCGGGCATGCTTCGGGCCGGCTTGCGGGGTCATGGTGTGCCACTGCTGGATGCGCTCCGTTTCGTAATACTCGGTGACATCTTCCGCCTTGTGGGGCATCTCCGCGGGGGTGATCTCGCGGATGTGGAAGCGGTTGGCCTTGAACAGCCGCACCGAGCCCTGGCCCAGGGCCAGGATGTGGAAAGGGACGTTGCGCCCCAGCAAGGGCAGGAGCGGTTTGAGATAATAATGGCTGCCCACGCTCACCAGCTCGGGCAGGCGGAGGGGCAGCCGATAGATCACCGGCTCCGCCAAACCGAAGAAGACGGCCAGCCCGTCGAGCTGGTTCTGCCAGAACCGGCCATCCCCGAGAAAGGCATGGAGGGGCCGCAGCCGCGCCTCGACAGCGGCGCGCTTGAGGCCGCCTTCGATGAGCTTCTCTTCCGCCCGGGCCAGGAGGTTCTTGAAGCGGATGGCGTTCTGCTGGGTTTCGAACCCGGCGCGGTGGGTAGGCAGATAAAACGAGAGGCTGCCGGGTGCTTCGTGGCTGACCAGGACCTGGAGCTCGGTGGCGGTGATCGGGATGGTCATGGCTGATTCCTCCTTGCGCTTCGCGGCTAGAGGATCGCTACGCGGTTGGAGGATCGCTACGCTTGAGGTTGGAGGCTTGAGGCACTGGTTCTGAAGTCTTTGCCTCCAACCTCCAACCTCCAACCTCCAACCCTGAAAAGGAGTCCCTAAGGATATTACACAACGGCCGTCGGACAGGTGTCAAGGAAGGCGGGCGCTTCGCGATTGGAGGGGCGCTGCGCTTGGGGTTGGAGGTTGGAGGCTCCCCTCTCCCGCAGGGTGAGGGTGGTCCTGCGACCCTTCAGCACTCGATGAGATTCAGCAGCTCGGGCAGCCGGCGGATGGTGTAGTCGCCCTGGGTCCCCAGGCCGACGACCGGGCAGCCGGCGGCCCGTCCGGCCCGGACGTCGAGAGGGCTGTCGCCGATGAGCACCGCCTCCTCGGGCCTGATCCCCAGGGCCGCGCACCCTTTGTAGACGATTTCCGGGTGGGGCTTGCCGTTCTCCACCTCGCCGCCGGTGAGCACCGCCCGGAAGTGGCGCTCCAATCGGAACTGCCGGAGGATCAGGCGGGTGCAGACCGCCGGCGTGTTGGTGATGATCGCCTTGGGGTAGAGGCGGAGCCGTTCGAGCGTCTCCGCGGCGCCTTCGCCAGCGGTCAGGGCGTCCAGAAAGCGGCTGTAGACGTCCCGGCAGAACGAATCGGGGTCGATCGCCAATCCCAGCTCGGCGAAGATGTCCCGCAGGTCGCGGGCCCAATATCTGTCGAGGAAGGCCTCCATGGTGAGCGCGCGGCCGAAGCGCTCCCGGATGAGGTCGGCAAGGGTCCGGTACCAGGATTCCCTGGAATCCACGAGAACGCCGTCCATATCGAACAGCAGGCCGGCGGGCTTGAGGGGCATGGGCGGTCGCATCCGTCTGAGGGGCGGTTCAGGGATCCGCGCGGGGTCCCGGCGCAATGTCGCCGCACCATACCCGAATCGCTTTCCGCTTGCATCAACCCGCCGGGCAGGCCCTGCGGCCGCATCTCGATCTGGACAGCACGGTCGATGTTCTCGAATGTCAACGTGTCGCTCACCGGGCACTCCTTGCTCGAACTTCGGGCGCATTCCGGGGATGCGCCTCAACGATGGATCCGGCCGAGGAACTCTCGCGTGCGATCCTCTCGCGGGTTCGCGATCAGTTCCGCCGGCGTGCCTACCTCGACCACCCGGCCTCCGTCCATGAACACGACGCTGTCGGCAACGTCGCGGGCGAAGCTGATCTCGTGCGTTACGACGACCATCGTCATTCCGTCGGAGGCGAGCCCACGGATCGAGTCCAGCACCTCGCCCACAAGCTCCGGGTCGAGGGCACTGGTCGGCTCGTCGAAGAGCATCAGTCGCGGTTGCATCGCGAGCGCGCGGGCAATCGCGACCCGCTGTTGCTGCCCGCCCGAGAGCTGGCGGGGGTAGCTCTTCGCCTTGTCCTCGAGGCCCATTCGGGCGAGCAGCGCCATCGCTTCGCGCATGATCACTTCGCGTGGCTCGCGCTTTACGCGAATGGGCGCCTCCATGATGTTCTCGAGGGCGGTCATGTGCGGGAAGAGATTGAAGCTCTGGAAGACCATGCCGATCTCGGTCCGCTTGCGACGGACCTCGCGCTCGCTCAGCTCGTACAGCAGATCGCCGACCTGTCGATACCCGACCAGCTCGCCCGCGACGAGGATGCGACCCGCCTCGATCTTCTCGAGGTGGTTGATGCAGCGCAGCAGCGTGCTCTTGCCACCCCC
>JAJYKH010000287.1 GCA_021788685.1 Deltaproteobacteria bacterium
CCCTCTCCCGGTAAGCGGTCGCGGGGTGCCGCAGGTGGCCTGTCCGCTATACACCAAGTATGCGGACAGGCCGCCGACAAAGGAGATGCGGTGCCCCGCAACCGCTTACCTCAGCTCGGCTGGTATTTGAAGGAAACGCTCACCCGGGCCCGGTAGGCCTTCACCTTCCCGTCCTCGATCTTCATGTCGCATTTGGTGACCTCCGCGACCCGCAGGTCCTTCAGGGACTTGCTCGCGGTCTCCACGGCGAGCTTAGCGGCCTCCTCCCAGGAATGTTCACTGGTGCCCACGATCTCGATGATTTTGTAAACGCTCATGGCGGACTCCTGCTCGGGGTTGAAGTGGTCTCTGCTCGTGGCCTGGAAATGGCCACTCTCGGGACGGGGGATCTTCCTTCAGTTTCATTGAACAATGGGGGCTTTGCCGCTGTCAAGCGCCGGCGGCTCGGCTTGCCCCCGACCAGAGGCGACGGTTGCGTTGAAGGGCCGCCATGGAAGATGATGAAAACAGGTGAAACAGAGGGAGTGAGCGGAAAGGGTTGCGGTTGTCACCCGGGAAGGAGGCCCGCCATGAAACGGCTGTTGCTCGCGGTTCTGTTTCTCGTCGCCATGGCCGGCGCGGCGCAGGGAGAGGAGCAGGAGCGGAAGATCGAGAACCACGGGTTCGGTGTCTTCACCGCCGGAGAGGCCATCGGGACGGGCCGGGGGGCCGTGCTGTACCTCTTCAACGAGAACTGCATTGGCACTTACCGGGTGGCGAGCGGGGAGGTGATCGTGAGCGAGGGCAAGGTCGATTTCCGGCAGGTCTCCACCTTCGATATCCCGTTCGGCGGCAGGGACCTGCAGGTGACCTGTCTGGGCGACGGCAGCCTGCTGGTGGATTTCAGATAGCCTCTTGAATCCGTGACGACAGGGACCGGTTGGTCAGCCTATCCTGCTGGATTGATGCCTTTATAATGCAATTTGGCCACTGAAAGACGGCTTCACCTGTCGCCCTTCGGGGCGTCCGTCCGCACGCCATCTCCTTTGTCGGCGACCGTCCGATACAGCCCACTATAATCGAATGGTCGCCTTCGCGGATCTGGCGCACGGACGAGCGCTCACGGATTCAGGAAGAAAGCAGGAGATCGAGAATGGCCCCCTGGGCCCGGGGATCGAAGGCGAGGCCCACGTGGTTGCAGGCCAGGTCGAAATGGCGGGAGCCTTGGAGGACCGAGCTTGCCGCCGACACCAGGCCGTCGCCCAGGCCGGGGGTGACCTCGGCGGCCCGCCGGCTGGCGGGGATGGCTTTGAAGAAAAGCTCCGGAAACGCGAGTGATTTCCAGGGGGCCTTGCTGGTGGGGCGCAGGTAGAGACGGACGAGGGCGGGGTCGGTGCCCCCCAGGGAGAGCGTCCGCAGCCGCGCCGGCAGAGGCTGGCTGGTGGCGCGGATGAAAGCGCCGCCCGGATCCAGCTCGCCGATGGCGGGGCTGTCGAGGAAGGCGGCCAGGCGGGCGAGCGCGGCCGCGGCCGGCCCCCTCCTTTCCGCGGGGAGCAGGCGGGCGAGGAGCCGGCCTCCCAGCCGCAGCCGGCCCGCGAAGGGAGCCAGCCGGCTGCCGGCGTGCGGGGTCCCGATGGTGACGAGGCCGGCGATGCGCGCCTCATCGTGAGCGAGCAGGTGGGCTCCGGCCAGGAGCCCTCCCCGGCTGTGGCCGACCAGGTACAGGGGCCGTCCCGGCCATCGGGCTTCGAGAGTGGCGACCACCGCGGCCAGCTCGGCCAGTGCCTCACTGGCGGGACCCACCGGGGAGCGCTGGCTCCAGGAGGCGACACCGAGCCCAGCCGCGAGAAGATGGTCGGCCAAGCCCCGGCAGGGGCGGGCCGTCCCGGTGGAGACCCTTCCGGGCGCATCCTCCGGAGGCGGCCCGGCCAGGAAGAAATCGAGCGACGCGAGCCCGCCCAGGGCGGGGCAGCGGCCGGGCTCGCCCCAGAAGTGCCGGTTCATGCCCAGACCGTGCACCAGCAGCACCCCCGGCCGGTCGGGCCGGCCGTCCTGAATTTCCAAATCGAGCTGCATTTTCTCAATCGATAGAATGCCACGATTCCGGGGTCAGGGCCGCCAGGCCCCAGGCGGCCCGGGCCTTGTCGCACCGGGGGTTGGGCTCGCCGTTGACATAGGAGGCGGGGAAGTCCCGGCAGACCGAGGAGCGGCGCTGGTAAATAGTGCAGCCGACCCGTTCGCCGATGGTGCCCTGGAGGGCGATGCAGCGGGGCTTCCCGCCTGACATGCCTTTCATGGCGCGGCGGAAGTCGTTGAGCTTGTCGGTGAGCTCCACCGGCACCCCGTCCGGGGTGGCGTCGCTCGCCTCGGCCCAGTAAAAGGAGGCCCGGTAATAGGCGCAGCAGGCGCCGCAGGTGAGGCAGGGATTAGGAGTCATGGTCATTTGCGCAGCGGCGCATATATGCGCCCGTTTTGCCCAAAACGCAACTGAAAATTGATGATCAAGCATACCACCTCCGGCACAGGGGCAGCCAGCCTCCGGTACCTTGTTTCGCCCGCCAGGCCGGTGCTATCCTGAAGGAGGATCGCTCCGATCCGAAGCTTCGCCCCCGTCGACCGGTTGTTTTCCTTTTCCCCCAACCTGCACCCCAAAGGAGGCCCCCATGAAAGCGGTCGTATTCCACGGCATCGGCGATATCCGGCTGGACGAGGTCCCCGCGCCCGCCATCCAGGAGCCCAACGACGCCATCGTCCGGCTCACCGCGACCTCGGTCTGCGGCACCGATCTCCACATGGTGCGGGGCACCATGCCGGGGATGGAGCCAGGCACCATTCTCGGCCACGAAGGGGTGGGGATCGTGGAGGAGGTCGGTCCCCGGGTCAAGAACGTCAAACCAGGCGACCGGGTGGTGATCGCTTCCACCATTGCCTGCGGCTACTGCTCGTACTGCCGGGCGGGCTACTTCTCCCAGTGCGACAACGCGAACCCCAATGGGCCGCGGGCGGGCACCGCCTTCTTCGGCGGCCCCAAGGCGAGCGGCCCCTTCCACGGGCTCCAGGCGGAAACGGCCCGCATCCCCTTCGCCAACGTGGGCCTCGTGAAGCTGCCCGACGACGTCGCGGACGAGGACGGACTCATGCTCTCGGACATCTTCCCCACCGGCTACTTCGGGGCGGACCTGGCGGAGATCAAGCCGGGGGACACGGTGGCGGTCTTCGGCTGCGGGCCGGTGGGCCAGTTCGCCATCCTGAGCGCCTTTCTGCACGATGCGGGGCGGGTGATCGCGGTGGACGCGGTGCCCTCCCGGCTGGACATGGCCCGCGCTCAAGGGGCGGAGGTGATCAACTTCGAGGAGGAGCACCCGGTTTCGACCATTCTCGATCTCACCGGCGGGATCGGGGTGGATCGGGTGATCGATGCGGTGGGGGTGGATGCGGAGAGTGCGCACCGGGGGCCGGCCGCGGCCGAGGCGGAGAGGCAGGCCGCGGAGGGAACGGGGAAATGGCAGCCGGGCGACGCCCCCTCCCAGGCCCTGCTCTGGGCGGTGAACGCGGTGGACAAGGCCGGGACCCTCGCCGTGATCGGAGTCTACCCCCAGGAGTTCCGCACCTTTCCCTTCGGGGTCGCCATGAACAAGAACCTGACCATCAACATGGGCAACTGCCACCATAGGCGGTACATGCCGATGCTGCTCGAAATGGTCAGGAGCGGGGCGGTAGTCCCGTCCCAGGTCCTGACCGCCGTGGAGCCCCTCACCGGTGTGCTCGACGCCTACAAGGCCTTCGACCAGCGCCAGCCCGGCTGGATGAAGGTGGAGCTGGTGCCCGAGCGGGAGGCGGTGGAGGCGTAAGGGACTTGCCTAGGCAAGGCGGGTTGACGACCTCCAGCCCGTCGAGCTACCGCCCATAAGAAGGCGGCGGCACGGGATTGGCCCGGTCGCCGTTCGTTTTTCCGGGTCAGGCTTCCAGGCCGTCGTACTCAAACCTTAAGTCGGTCTAAGCCTGTGAAGCCCTTTTATTCCCATGGTGCCCGGGACGAGAATCGAACTCGTACAGCGCGAAGCGCCGAGGGATTTTAAGTCCCTTGCGTCTACCAGTTCCGCCACCCGGGCCTGTTTGCAAGCCCTGATAATCCGCGGTTTTTA
>JAJYKH010000288.1 GCA_021788685.1 Deltaproteobacteria bacterium
TCATTCCGAGGACGTGCGCAACTGCTATATCGAGGCCACGGGTCGGCTGGTGGCGGCGATCGGCATCGAAAACCAGGTGATCGTCGAGACCAAGGACGCCATCCTCGTGGCTGCACGGGACAGGGTCCAGGAGGTCAAGGCGATCGTCAACCGCCTGAAGGCCGCCAACCGGGAAGAGTGCTCGGCGCACCGGAAGGTCTACCGGCCCTGGGGCTCGTATGAAGCCGTCGATGTGGCCGAGCGCTTCCAGGTGAAGCGGATCGTGGTCAAGCCCGGCGCCCTTCTTTCGGAACAGATGCACCATCATCGCGCCGAGCATTGGATCGTGGTAAGGGGAACTGCGCGCGTCACCAAGGGCGCGGAAACCATCCTCCTGAGCGAGAACCAGTCGACCTACATTCCGATCGGGGCGAAGCATCGCCTCGAAAACCCGGGCAGGATTCCTCTTGAGCTGATCGAGGTCCAGTCGGGCAGCTATCTCGGCGAGGACGATATTGTCAGGTTCAACGATGCCTACGGCAGAGAAGGCCAGAGTGAGTAGCCCGTCATCGGTTTCGATCCAAGCCGTCATGGACCGGAGCGGTGTCACGTTCGGCACCAGCGGCGCCCGCGGCCGCGTCGAGGACATGACCGACGAGGTCTGCCATGCCTATACCCTCGCCTTCCTGCAGCACCTCGCCCAAAGCGGGCGTCTGGAGGGAACGGCGGCCGTAGCCGTCGGCGGCGATCTGCGGCCGAGCACGCCCCGGATCATGGGGGCCGTCGCCCAGGCGGCGGCGGACCGCGGGCATCGGGTGATCAACTGCGGCCCGCTCCCTTCGCCAGCCCTTGCGCTTTACGGCCTCGAGCAGTCCATCCCCGCCATTATGGTCACGGGCAGCCATATCCCCGCCGACCGGAACGGGATCAAGTTCAACGCGCCGGAAGGGGAAATCCTCAAGGCCGGCGAAGCGGCCATCCGGGCGCAGCAGGTGGAATGGCCCCTCTCTGGCGCCAGCTCCTTCTCCATCCCCGAGGTCGATCCCGCCGCGATCAACCGCTACGTCAGCCGCTATCTCGATTTTTTCCCCGCCAACTCCCTTGCCGGCCTGCGGCTTGGGGTGTACGAGCATTCCAGTGTGGCCCGGGACATTCTTCCCGCCATCCTCGAAGGGCTCGGTGCCGAAGTGGTCCGCCTGGGGCGCTCGGATATCTTCATTCCGGTCGACACCGAGGCCATCCGGCCGGAGGACGTGGCGCTGGCCCGGCGCTGGGTTTCCGAGCACCGACTGGACAGCATCATCTCCACCGATGGCGATGCCGACCGGCCCCTGGTCAGCGACGAAAAAGGCAACTGGCTCCGGGGCGACGTCCTCGGCATCATCTGTGCTCGCTTTCTCGGCGCCGACACCGTGGTGACCCCGGTGAGCTCCAATACGGCGGCCGAGAAATCGGGATTCTTTCGAAGAGTGGTTCGCACCCGGATCGGTTCGCCCTACGTGATCGAAGGGATGCAGCAAGCTATGGCGGCGGGAGGAAAGAGGGTGGTCGGCTACGAAGCCAACGGCGGATTCCTGACCGCCGGGGCGGTCGAACGGCAAGGGCGAGTCCTCGCCCCCCTGCCCACCCGTGATGCGGTAATCGTCCTCCTCTCCCTGCTCATGGCGGCCAGGGGACACGGATCCATCTCGTGCCTTGTGGGGAGCCTTCCAGCCCGGTTCACGGCGAGTGGGCGGGTGAAGGATTTTCCCACCGAGATCGCGCGGGAGAAGGTGCAGGCCCTGCTCGCCGGGGGCACAGAATTGGAAGAAGTGAAAGCGGTTCTGGCGCCCCAGTGCGGCCAACTGGCTGCCGTTGACGGAACTGACGGCGCGCGGCTCACTTTCGAGGACGGCGACATCGTTCATTTCCGTCCTTCAGGAAACGCGCCGGAGCTCCGATGCTATGTGGAAGCCGGCCGTGATGAGCGCACCCAGAGACTTCTGATCGCATGCACGGAGTGGATAAATAAATGGAGCCGTGATTGAGCTGAAATTTGGGCATCCCGAGCATTCGAAGAAAGATTCGGCCGTGGCATCGATGGGTTTCTTTGCTGACCGGTACTGCTTTCTGGTTTTGAAGGTGATTATGTCTCATATCGTCTGGCATCATGCCACTGTCACCCGGCTTCGTCGGGAACAGCTCAATGGCCATCGGGCGGTGAATCTCTGGTTCACTGGCCTTTCCGGCTCCGGCAAATCGACCCTGGCCCATGCGGTGGAAGAGCGGTTGCACAGCATGGGATGCCGGACCTTTGTCTTTGATGGCGACAACGTCCGGCACGGGCTCTGTTCCGATCTGGGATTCAGTATTGAGGATCGCAGCGAGAACATTCGCCGAATTGCTGAGATGGTCAAGCTTTTCCTGGAAGCCGGCGTCATTGCCCTCACAGCCTTTATTTCTCCGTTGGAAAAAGATCGGCAGCGGGTGAAATCCATTATTGGCGGTGAGAATATGCTGGAAATCCATTGCGACTGTCCCTTGGAGATCTGTGAGCAGCGGGATGTCAAGGGATTATATAAAAAGGCCAGGGCCGGCCTTATCAAGAATTATACCGGCATCTCCTCACCCTATGAAGCGCCCGCGAACCCTGATCTCTGCTTAGAGACCGGGATCGAATCGCTTGCGGATTCAGTCCAAAAAGTGGTGCAGCTTCTCTTTGCAAGAAGTATCGTAGGCGGGGTAAAAATTTGAGAGTGTAGATTGCATTTAAGGTCGATAGCCCACATAGAAAAGCCGGCGCCCACTGCACTCTGGGAAGCACTAAAAGCGACAGCTATGGAAAATATTTCTTCTCTGATCAAACGATTCGAATCCCGGCAAGCCATAATCGGTATTGTTGGCCTGGGCTATGTCGGCCTTCCTCTCATGTTGCGTTTCAGCAGTGTTGGCTTCAGGGTTCTCGGCATCGACATCGACCCGGGAAAGGTTGAAAGACTCAACGCCGGCAAAAGCTATATCAAGCACATCCCCGCCGGCAAGGTCGCCGAGGCCCGCCAATCGGGTTTCGAAGCCACCAGCGATTTCAGCCGGGCCGCCGAGGCTGACGGGCTGATTATCTGCGTCCCCACCCCGCTCAACAAAAACCGCGAGCCGGATCTTTCCTATGTCATTGGCACGGTCGATTCCCTGGCCCCCCACCTGCGTCCGGGGCAGGTGCTTTCCCTAGAGAGCACCACCTATCCGGGCACCACGGAAGAGGAATTACTGCCTCGGATCCAGGTGCGAGGGTTAAAGGTGGGTGAAGATCTGTTTCTGGTCTACTCCCCCGAGCGGGAAGACCCAGGCAGCAAGAATTTCAACCCCAGCAACATTCCCAAAGTCATCGGCGGGCAAACCGCTGCCTGCCTCCAGGCGGGTACAGCGCTCTATGCTTCGGCCATTGAACGGCTGGTGCCGGTCAGCTCAACCCGGGCCGCAGAGATGACCAAGCTGCTGGAAAACATCTTCCGCAGCGTCAACATCGCCCTGGTTAATGAGCTCAAGATTCTCTGCCTGCGCATGGGCATCGATATCCACGAGGTAATCAGGGCCGCCGCCACGAAGCCCTTCGGCTACATGCCCTTCTACCCGGGTCCAGGGCTGGGCGGCCACTGCATTCCCATCGACCCTTTCTATCTGACATTTAAGGCCAGGGAATATGACATCTCCACCAGGTTCATCGAGTTGGCCGGGGAGGTGAACAGCTCTATGCCCTATTTTGTGGTCCAGCGGGTCATGGAGGCTTTGAACCAGCATGGAAAGGCTCTGAAAGGGGCAAAGATTCTCCTGTTGGGAGTCGCTTACAAGAAAAACGTCGATGATGATCGGGAATCTCCGTCCTATAAGCTTATGGAATTGCTCATCCAGAGGGGAGCGGATGTGAGTTACAGCGATCCTCATATCCCGTCACTGCGGCCTGGCCGAAAATATAATTTCGGATTACTCAGCATGCCACTCGACGAAGTCTCCCTAAGCCAAGCCGACTGCGTATTGATCGCCACCGATCATGACGCCTATGATTACGGCTTCATTTTGGAGCATTCCCGGTTAATTGTGGACACCAGGAATGTTTTTTCCGGTCCGGCAGCTTGCGGTGGAAAGGTGTATCAAGCATGAAC
>JAJYKH010000289.1 GCA_021788685.1 Deltaproteobacteria bacterium
TCGCCCACAGCGGCCTCGACGCGGAGGCCGTCTGCCGGGCAGCCATGGAGGTCGCCGCCTCCATCTGCATTTACACCAACAGCAACATCGTCCTGGAAAAGCTATGACCACCGCGCGCGAGATCGATTCCCTCACCCCCACGCAGATCGTCGAGGAGCTCGACCGCTACATCGTCGGCCAGAAGGACGCCAAACGGTTCGTGGCCGTGGCCCTCCGCAACCGCTGGCGCCGCCAGCAGGTGCCCCCTCCCCTCCGGGACGAGATCGCCCCCAAGAACATCATCATGATCGGCCCCACCGGCGTGGGGAAGACCGAAATCGCCCGCCGCCTGGCCCTCCTCGCCCAGTCGCCTTTCATCAAGGTGGAGGCCTCCAAGTTCACCGAGGTGGGTTACGTGGGCCGGGACGTGGAGTCGATGGTGCGCGACCTCGTGGAGCTGGCGATCAACATGGTGAAGGCCGAGGAGCGCAAGAACGTGGCCAAAAAGGCCGAGGAGCTGGCCGAGGAGCGGCTGCTCGATCTGCTGGTGCCGCCGGCCCCCGGCCACCGCCCGCCGGTGATCGGCTTCGGGCAGGAGCCGGCCGCGGCCGAGGAGGTCAAGAACGACGCGGGCTCCACCCGGGAGAAGTTCCGCAAGATGCTCCGCGAGGGCACGCTCGACGACCGGAAGGTGGAAATGGAGGTCGAGGAGTCCCAGGCCATGCCCATGATCGAGGTCTTCTCGAACAACGGCCTGGACGGGATCGAGTCGAACCTCAAGGATGTCTTCGGCAAGATGTTTCCCAAGAAGACCCGGCGCCAGAAGGTGAAGGTGAAAGACGCCCGGGAAATGCTCAAGGCCTCGGAGGGCGAACGGCTGCTCGACATGGACAAGATCAAGCAGCTGGCCATCCGCCGCACCGAGCAGTCCGGGATCATCTTCCTCGACGAGATCGACAAGATTGCGGGCAAGCAGGGCGGCCAGGGGCCGGACATCTCCCGCGAGGGGGTGCAGCGCGATCTCCTGCCCATCGTCGAGGGCTCCACGGTGACCACCAAGTACGGCCCGGTGAAAACCGACCACGTCCTCTTCATCGCGAGCGGCGCCTTCCACGTGGCCAAGCCCGCCGATCTCATTCCCGAGCTGCAGGGGCGCTTCCCCATCCGGGTGGAGCTCAGCCCCCTGGGCGAGGAGGAGTTCTACCGCATCCTCACCGAGCCGCAGAACGCCCTCATCAAGCAGTACGTGGCCCTCATGGCCACCGAGGGGCTGGAGCTGGTCTTCGAGGAAGAGGCCATCCGGGAGATGGCCCGGCTCGCCGCCGAGGTCAATCGCAAGACCGAGGACATCGGGGCACGCCGGCTGCACACGGTGCTCGAGCGGCTGCTGGAGGAGCTGTCCTTCCGGGCGCCCGAGATGGCCGGCGAACGGTTTGTGATCACTCCCGGCTACGTCCGGGAGCAGCTGGCCGGCATCTCGGAAGACGAGGACCTGAGCCGCTTCATCCTGTGATCATGAAAGGACCGGCGCTGCGGCCGAAGAGAGGAGAACCCAAATGATCGATCCGGAGCTCAAATACTGCCCCCGATGCCGGGACGAATACCGGGCCGAAATCGCCCGCTGCGCCGCCTGCGGCATCGATCTCCTCACCGGCGCCGAGCTGCTGGCCCGGGAGCGGGGGCGCCAGGAGAAGCTGGCGGCCCGCAAGGGCGAGATCACCATTTTCGACAAGGTGGTGACCATCGAGAAAGGGCCGCTGCCCGACATGGACCACCTCGCCAAGCTCATGGCGGCGGAGCGGATCGCCACCCGGTTGGCAGGCGACGAGAAATCCTGCGGCAAGAGCTGCTGCTCCTCGACCTTCAGCCTTCAGGTGCGGGAGGAGGATGCCGCCGACGCCATGCGGATTCTGGCGGCGGAGCATCGGCGCACCACCGCCTGCGAACACCACCCCGACTACGCCGATGCGGTGTTCGACCCCGCGGCCGGGAAAACCACCTGCCCGGCCTGCGGCTTCTCCTTTCCCACCACGACCACGACGTGTCCGGATTGCGGACTCTGTTTCGGGTGAGAGAAGCGGGAACCGCAAACCCTATCGCCTCGCGGTTTGAGATTGGAGGAGCGCTTCGCTTGAGGTTGGAAGCTTGAATCGACGGCTCTTGCCTCCAACCTCAAACCTCCGGCCTCCAGCCTTCAGCCTTCAGCCTTCAGCCCAATTTTATCCAGCACCTGCTGCGCCTCCGCGGCCATTTCGCCGGGAACGGTGATCACCGGCTCGCCGGCCCGCTCGGTCTTGCGGATGCGGGGGGAATCGGGGAAGAAGGCGAGCGGCTCTTCGCCCAGGGCCCCGGTCAGGAACTTTTCATCCTCGGCGTCCGCCACCAGGTTGCCCACGAAGGAAATCCGGGGGATCTTCACCTCTTCGGCAAGTTTCTTGATCCTGAGGGCGGTGCGCACGCTCGACTGGGAGGGAATGACCACGATCAGCAGATGGTCGGCCTTGGCGACGGTGCCCCGCCCCAGGTGCTCCACTCCAGCCTCCATGTCGAGCAGCACCACCTGGGAGGGCTGGAGGAGGAGCTTGGTGAGCAGCCGCTTGAGGACCGTGCTCTCCGCGCAGGCGCAGCCGCCTTCCCCGGTCTGGATGGCGCCGAGCACCATCAGCCGGATGCCGTCCTTCTCCAGCATGAACCGGGCCGGGAGATCGTCCACCTTGGGGTTGATGTTGTAGAAGGGCGAGCCCTCCACCCGGCCGGAGCGCTCGGCCAGCAGCTCCTTCATTTCCGAGATGGGGGTGATCCGCTCCACGTTCTCGATGCCGATGGTCTGGGCCATGTGCGGGCTGGGATCGGCATCGATCACGAGGACCTCCTTGCCGTTCCGCCGGAGCTGGCGGGCCAGCATCGCCATGATCGTGGTCTTGCCCACCCCGCCCTTGCCGCTGATTGCAATTTTCATCCGGACCTCGAAGAAGCTGTTTCACCACGAAAGGACACGAAGGTTTGCGGGTCACTCTTGACTACGATGGCTCCTCAAATTCCGTGCAGCTTGCCCTCTTTTCTGGTCTAATTGGGCCATTCCGGGGAATTCTACCATAGAACCGCCGTCCCCGGAACCGCGGGAATCCACCGGAAACTGAAACCCTCTCCCATCCTGCCGCCATGGTCCGACTCGGAATCGAACAGCTGATCGCCGCCCCGCCTGCCCGGCTCCAGGGCCGGCGGCTGGGTCTCCTTTGCAATCAGGCCTCCACCGACAGCCGGTTCCGGCACAGCCGCGACCTGGTCCGCGCCGCCCTGCCGGGGCAGCTCACCTGCCTCTTTTCGCCGCAGCACGGCTTTTTCGCCGAAAAACAGGACAACATGATCGAGTCCGGGCACGCGGTGGACCGGGAAACCGGCCTGCCGGTGTTCAGCCTCTACGGCACCGAGCGGCGGCCCACCCGGGAGATGCTCGCGCACCTGGACGTGCTCCTGGTGGACATCGTGGACGTGGGCACCCGGGTCTACACCTTCATGTACACCCTGGCCTACTGTTTGGAGGCCGCCAAGGAATTCGGCAAGGAAGTGGTGGTGCTCGATCGTCCCAACCCGGTGGGAGGTGTGCAGATCGAAGGCAACATCCTGCAGGACGACTGCCGCTCCTTCGTGGGTCTCTACCCCATTCCCATGCGGCACGGCCTCACCTTCGGCGAGCTGGCCCTGCTCATGAACAACGGGTTCGGCATCGGCGCCGAGCTGGAAGTGGTTCCCATGGCCGGGTGGGAGCGGCGGATGCTCTTCCGCGACACCGGCCTGCCCTTCGTCTTCCCCTCCCCCAACATGCCTACCCCGGAGACCGCCCTGGTCTATCCCGGCCAAGTCATCTGGGAGGGCACCAACATATCCGAGGGCCGGGGCACCGCTCTGCCCTTCGAGCTGTGCGGGGCCCCCTTCTGGAGCCACCGGGAGATGCTGGCCGCCCTGGCGCGGTACCCCCTGCCCGGCTGCATCCTCCGGCCGGTGGTCTTCGAGCCCACCTCGAACAAGTGGCGGGGCGAGCCCTGCCCGGGCTTCCACCTCCACGTCACCGACCCGGTCCAATTCCTCCCCTATCGAACCAGCCTCGCCCTGCTCCAG
>JAJYKH010000011.1 GCA_021788685.1 Deltaproteobacteria bacterium
CATTTCCAGGCAACTGAGCAACGCAGCAATCGGGCGAAAAGACCGCTTCCGGGATGGGCACTCGATGCCGGACCACCCAGCGGGACGTTGTCCCCCGCGCCTCATCCCGCTTCCTTTCGCTCACCCGCCACCTCCCGGTGCGGGCCGGGTATAGGCGGTTGCCCGCCTCCAGACCAGGGAAGTCGGCTGACGGCTTCCCTTGGGGTTTTGACAAGCCGTCCTCTCATCAACCTTCTCAAAGAGGCGCTCATGAGAATAGCGCAGCTTGCCCCCCTGTACGAAAGCGTCCCTCCCCGCCTATACGGCGGCACCGAGCGCGTCGTCTCCTTCCTGACCGAGGAGTTGGTTCGCCAGGGCCATGAGGTCACCCTGTTTGCCGCAGGGGACTCCCGGACCGCTGCCCGCCTGGTCCCGATGTGCGAACAGGCCCTGCGCCTCGATGACCGCTGCCGGGACCCCTTCGCCTTCCATTTTCTCATGATGGAGGCGGTAGTGCGGAGGCGGCACGAGTTCGACATCATCCATTCCCATATCGACACCCTGGGATTCGTCATTGGCCGCCGCACCGGCCTGCCGCTGCTCGCCACCATGCACGGCCGCCTGGACCTGTGGGAGCTGCCGCCGGTTTTCCGGGAATATGCCGAAATGCCCCTCGTGTCCATTTCCGATGCCCAGCGGCGGCCGCTCCCCGAGGCCAACTGGCTTTCTACCGTTTACCACGGCCTTCCGGACGATCTGTACGCCTGCACCGAGAAGGGGGGAGATTACCTGGTTTACGTCGGCCGGGTCTCCCCGGAAAAGAAGGTGGATGCGGCGGTGCGCATCGCCGTCCAGGCGGGAATTCCCCTCAAAATCGCCGCCAAGGTGGACCGGGACGACCGGGATTATTTCGAGGCGGAGATCCGGCCCCTGCTGGCCCACCCGCTGATCGACTTCCTGGGCGAGGTGGGCGAGCTGGAAAAGGGCGAGCTGCTACGCGGAGCGCTGGCCTTCCTCCACCCGGTGGATTGGCCGGAGCCCTTCGGCCTGGCCATGATCGAGGCCATGGCCTGCGGCACCCCGGTGATCGCCCGCCGCCGGGGCTCCATCCCCGAGGTGGTGGACCACGGCATCACCGGCTTTGTCTTCGAGCAAGACGAGGAGGCGGTGGCCTGCCTCCGCGACGAGGTTCCCTCCTTCTCCCGGCGGCGTTGCCGGGAGCACTTCGAGCAGCGGTTTTCCGCTCGCCGCATGGCGGCCTCCTACCTGGCGGCATACCGGGCCGTGCTGGCCGGCGTGGACGAGGATGCCCCCACCGCAGACGGAGAGGAGCGATGCCTGAAATTAGCAGGATAGAGGACCGCTACTACATCGTCGCCACCTCCTCGGCGATCGATCCCCACCGGCTCATCCTCAAGGCAGGCGACACCTTCGGGGTTTTCGACCGGTACGGCGATATCCTGCCCATCGGCGAGCGGGACCAGGGGGTCTACCACCAGGGCACCCGCTTTCTTTCGTGGTACGAGCTGCGGCTGAACGGGAGCCGGCCCCTGTTCCTGAGCTCCACCGTGGACGAGGACGACATCCTGCTGAGCGTCGATCTCACCAACGCGGATATCTACGACGGCGACCGGCTGACCATGAAGCGCGATTCCGTCCATATCATGCGCCAGCGGACCATGCAGGACGGTCAGTGTTTGGAGTTCCTGCGCATCAAGAACTTCGGTCTGGAGAAGACGGCGCTCTCCATTCAGGTCATTTTCGACGCCGACTTCGAGGACATTTTCGAGATCAGGGGCACCAAGCGCCCCCGGCGGGGGGAAATCGGCGCCCCCGTCTATCGGGACGGGGAGTTCATCGTGGCCTATGACGGGCTCGACGGCACCCCCCGGCGGCTTTCCCTCCTCTTCTCCCGCGAGCCGGACGAAACGGGAGAAAAGGAAGCCCTGTTCCGGATTCAACTGGTGCCCGGAGGGATGGTTTCCATCCACTGGGCCTTCTCCTTCATGGTCGGGGAGAGCCCGTCTCCGCGCCTGGGCTTCCAGGAGGCGATCCTGGCGGGACAGGAGGCGGTGAAGTCCCTCGACCGGGAATGCGTCAGCATTCACACCTCGAACGACTTGTTCAATGAATCGATCAGCCGGTCGTTCTCCGATATCAAGATGATGCTCACCAACACGGAATACGGCCTCTATCCTTACGGCGGCATTCCCTGGTTCTGCACCCCCTTCGGCCGCGACGGCCTGATCACCGCCCTGGAATCCTTGTGGATGAAGCCGAGCATCGCCAAGGGCGTGCTCAAGTACCTGGCCGCCCGCCAAGCCACGGAAGAGGACCCGGTCAAGGCCGCCCAGCCCGGCAAAATCATGCACGAGACGCGGCGGGGCGAAATGGCCCTCCTTGGCGAGATCCCCTTCCGGCTCTACTATGGCTCCGTCGATTCCACCCCCCTGTTCG
Source organism: Deltaproteobacteria bacterium (assembly GCA_021788685.1). Classification (GTDB taxonomy): domain Bacteria; phylum Desulfobacterota; class Desulfobulbia; order Desulfobulbales; family UBA5123; genus JAJYKH01. Next base: position 2,437 of record JAJYKH010000011.1, read on the forward strand.
TCATGCTCGCCGGGGCCTACCTGCGCCGGACCGGAGACCTGGAGCTGATCCGCACCCTGTGGGCCAACATCGAGGCGGCCCTGGTCTGGATGGAGCGGTACGGAGACGTGGATGGGGACGGATTCCTCGAATACGTTCCCGACGAAAACGGCTTGGTCAACCAGGGGTGGAAGGACTCCCGTGATTCGGTCTTCCACAAGGACGGGCTCTTCCCGGAAGGGGCCATCGCCCTTTGCGAGGTGCAGGGCTACCTCTATGCCGCCAAGAAGGAGGCCGCCGGCATGGCCCGGCGGCTGGGCAAGGGCAACCTCACCCACCGGCTGCTCACCGAGGCGGAGCTGCTCCGGGAAAAATTCGACGAATCCTTCTGGGACGAGGAGCTGGGCGCCTACGTCCTGGCCTTGGACGGCCGCAAGCGACCCTGTCGGGTGCTCGCCTCCAATGCCGGCCATGCCCTCTATACGGGCATCGCTCTTCCCGAGCGGGCGGAAAAGCTCGCCCAGGTCCTTACCTCGGAGCCGATGTTTTCGGGATGGGGCATCCGGACCCTGGCGGCCGACGAGGTCCTCTACAATCCCATTTCCTACCACAACGGCTCGGTCTGGCCCCACGACAACGCCCTCATTGCCAGCGGCCTGGCGGCTTACGGCTTCAAGAAGCACTTCGCCAAGGTGTTCGCCGCCCTGTTCGACGTCTCCCTCCACATGGACCTCCACCGGCTACCGGAGCTCTTCTGCGGCTTCCACCGGCGGAAGGGCCTCGGCCCCACCCTTTACCCGGTGGCCTGCTCGCCCCAAACCTGGGCGGCCGGCGCCCTGCCCCTCATGCTCCAGGCCGCCCTCGGGGTCAGCTTCGAGCCCGAAAGCCGGACCGTGACTTTCAACTCGCCGGTGCTGCCGGGCTTTCTCGATCACCTCTACCTGCGGGACCTGCTGGTGGACGGCAGCCAGTCCGTGGACCTCCACGTCCTCCGTTTGGGAAGCGACGTGACCGTCGAGGTGCTCCGGCGGCCTGCCGACGTCCGGGTGGTGATGATCAAATAAGATGGCGTCGCAAAAAGTCCGATCTACGGCGTTGCGGCGGTATCGCGAAATGCTCGACGTACCTTGTGTACGCCTCCGCTTTCGCGACACCACCGCGCCTTGTATATCGGACTTTTGTGTTGAGCCATCTTGCCTTGGATGATGGCTTTGCGAGATCGTCAAATAACGGAAGGCTATCAGCCGGCAGCCATTTCAGGGGTAAACGGGGGCTTGCAGGTTTTCCTGCTTTCATGTCGGGCGATTTCTCGACAACCCGTACCGGCGCCGCCCTTCTTCCCTTTCTACGCCCCAGGTTCGCCTTGATTTCTCCGGAAGGCCGTGCTATGAAACGGCAGCGTCCGAAAACCGGGGGGAATAATCCCTCCTGCCCCATCGAAAAGGAAGATAGTTCATGCTTGAGCTGCGTTTTCTCAGGGACAATCTCGACCTGGTCAGGGAGAAGCTCGCCCTTCGCGGAATCACCGAGCACCGCCTCGGCGACTTCGCGGCCCTGGATGAGGAGCGGCGGCGGATCCTGATCGAGGTGGAGCAGCTGCGCAATCGGCGCAAGACCGTTTCCCAGGAGATCGCCGCGCTGAAGAAGACGGGCGGTGATGCCGAGGGGCTGATCGCGGCAATGAAGGGGGAAGGCGAGCGGATCAGCGCGTTGGAGGCCCGGCTGCAAGGAATCGAGGAGGAGCTGAAGGCGATCGTTCTCGAAATTCCCAACCTGCCGCACGAGTCGGTGCCCCACGGCCGGGACGAGAACGACAATGTGGAGATCAAGCGCTGGGGCGAGGTCCCCCGGTTCTCCTTCGAGCCCAAGCCCCACTGGGAAATCGGCGAGCAGCTGCGCATCCTCGATTTTGAGCGGGCGGCCAAGCTCTCCGGCGCCCGGTTCGCCCTGCTCAAGGGGCTCGCCGCCCGGCTCGAGCGGGCGCTCATCAACTTCATGCTCGACCTCCACACCCAGAAGCACGGGTACGAGGAGGTGCTGCCCCCCTTCCTGGTCAGCGCCGCCACCATGACCGCCACCGGCCAGCTGCCCAAGTTCGCCGCCGACCTGTTCAAGGCGGAGGGTCACGACCTCTACCTCATTCCCACCGCCGAGGTGCCGGTGACCAATATCCACCGGGACGAAACCCTGGCCGAAAAGGAGCTGCCGATCAAGTACGCGGCCTACACCCCCTGCTTCCGCTCGGAGGCGGGCTCCTATGGCAAGGACACCCGGGGCCTCATCCGCCAGCACCAGTTCGATAAGGTGGAGCTGGTGAAGCTCACCACTCCGGAAACCTCCTACGCGGAGCTGGAAAAGCTGTTGGCCGATGCCGAGGAGGTCCTCCAGCTGCTCGGCCTCCCCTACCGGGTGATCACCCTTTGCACCGGGGACATGGGCTTTTCCGCGGCCAAGACCTACGACATCGAAGTGTGGATGCCCGCCCAGGACAAGTACCGGGAGATCTCGTCAGTCAGCAACTTCGAGGACTTCCAGGCCCGGCGGGGAGGGATCCGCTACCGGCCGCGGGACCAGAAGAAGAGCGCGCTGGTGCATACGCTCAACGGCAGCGGTCTGGCCGTGGGCCGGACCCTGGCCGCCATCCTGGAGAACTGCCAGCGGGAGGACGGCAGCGTCGCCATCCCCCCGGTGCTGGCCCCGTACTTCCAGGACCGCTTCTGAGCTCCGCCCCGGAGTGGCGCCCATCCGGAAAGGTAGGGTGCGCCCGGCGCATCCTACCGATTTATCGAGAATTGGTGCAGGGAGACACTAGTTGAGGCGGGCGGGCCGCGCCTCGGCAGCGGCCTCCAGCGCCAGCTCGATCAGCCGGTCGAGGAGGGCGGAGAAGGAGAGGCCATGGGCCTTGGCAGCCTGTGGCAGCAGGCTGGTGGGGGTCATCCCCGGGATGGTGTTGGTTTCGAGAAGAGTGATGGTCCCGTCGGCGGCCACCATCATGTCGGTGCGGCTGTAGCCGCGCAGCCGCAAGGCCCGGTGGGCGGCCAGGGCCAGCTCCCGGGCGCGGGCGGCAATCGCCGGGTCCAGGTCGGCCGGGCAGATCTCCCGGGAAGCGCCGGGCTGGTACTTGGCCTCGTAGTTGAAGAAGGGGTGGTTTTCGCCGGGAATGATCTCCACCAGGGGGAGGGCGGTCAGCTCGCGGTTGCCGAGCACCCCGCCGGTGATCTCCCGGCCGCGGATGAACTGCTCCACCATCACCTCCCGGTCGTAGCGCAGGGCCTCCTCAAGGCCGGCGGCCAGCTCCGCCGGGGTATGGGCGATGCTCATCCCGAGGCTCGATCCCTGGCGAACGGGCTTGATCACCACCGGCAGGGACAGGCCGGCCAGCACCGTTTCGGGGGCCGCCGCCTCCCCGGCTTCCACCATGCGCCAGGGGGCCACCGGCAGACCCGCTTGGCGGTACATGATCTTGGCCGCGTTCTTGTCCATGGCCAGGGCGCTGCCGAGCACCCCCGCCCCCTGGTAAGGGAGGCCCAGGAGATCGAGGAAGCCCTGCATAGTGCCGTCTTCCCCCAAGGGCCCGTGGAGGAGGATAAAGGCCATGTCCAGGTCTTCCGCCTCGGCAGCCAGCCGGGGCAGGTCGATGGCCGGATCGTAGCGCCGGACCTCGTACTTGGCCGGATCGAGGGCCTTGGCCACCTCGGCCGCCCCCTTGAGGGAAACTTCGCGTTCGCCCGATTTGCCCCCGGCCAGCAGTGCCACCCGCAGTTTGTTCGCCATGGAATCTCCGCTTGCTGATAAGGCGCCGGACAGCCCTCTGCCCAAGGCGAGGCGGCCGCGCACGTTTCGGTTGGCGGCAGCTTAACACGTTTTGTAGAATCCGCAATTGGTCAGGCAGGGCCGAAACCCTTTCCCTTTAAGGCCGGGAGCAGGGGAGGAACATGGATCGCCGCACCATCGAGCGCCTCAAAGAGATCGTGGGTCCGGAGCAGGTAGCCACCACCCGCGAGGAGCTGCTCTGCTACAGCTTCGATGGCACCGGTCTGGAGTTTCCGCCGGCCGCGGTCGCCTTCCCCGGCTCCGCCGCGGAAGTGGCCGCCATCATGCGCCTGGCCGCGGCCACCCCCTTCCCGGTGGTGCCCCGCGGAGCGGGGAGCGGCATGACCGGGGGCGCCCTCCCGGTGGCCGGCGGGTTGGTGCTCGCCATGAGCCGGCTCAACCGCATCCTGGAGATCGACCCGGACAACCAGATCGCCGTCGTGGAGCCGGGGGTGGTCACCGGCCAGCTCCGGGAGGAGGTCGGCCGCTACGGCCTCGCCTACCCGCCCGACCCGGCCAGCCTCAAGTTCTGCACCATCGGCGGCAACATCGCCGAAAACGCCGGCGGCCCCTCCGCGGTCAAATACGGCGTCACCCGCGATTACGTCCTCGGCCTGGAGGCGGTGCTGACGGACGGCAGCCTGATCAGGACCGGGGTGCGCACCGCCAAGGGGGTCACCGGCTACGACCTCACCCGCCTCCTCATCGGCTCGGAAGGAACCCTGGCGGTGATCACCAGGATCATTCTCCGCTTGATCGCGGCCCCGGAGGCGAAGCGGACCTTTCTCGTCCTCCTGGACGACCTCGGGCCGGCGGCCCGGCTGGTGAGCGGCGTGCTGGGGGCGGGGCTGCTTCCCTGCACCCTCGAATACCTCGATGCCACCGCCCTCGGCATCGTCGCCTCCTCGCTGCCCTTTCCCTTGCCGCCCGCGGTCAGGGCCATGCTGCTCATCGAGGTGGATGGGGAGCGCGCGGCGGTGGCGGCCCAGGCGGACAGGCTCCGGCAGCTCCTCGCCGGCCGGGAGGGGGTGCTCGACCTCCAGGAGGCGACAAGCGAGGCGGAGGTGAAGGCCTTGTGGACGGCCCGCCGGGCGGTCTCCCCCGCCGCCTTCAAGCTCAAGCCCCACAAACTGAGCGAAGACGTGGTGGTGCCCCGCTCCCGCATCCCGGAGCTGGTGGCCTTCACCGAAACCCTCAACCGGGAGGGGGGGATCGTCGTCTTCACCTTCGGCCACGCCGGCGACGGCAACATCCATGTGAACATCATGCTCGACCGCGCCAACCCCGAGGAGGTGGCCCGGGCAGCGGTCGCCAAAGAGAAGCTCTTCGCGCGGGTCATCGGTCTGGGCGGCACCCTGTCGGGCGAGCACGGGATCGGCCTCACAAAGGCCCCCTTCCTGCCCCTGGAATTCGATGAGGCCACCATGGCGATCATGCGGGCGGTGAAGGACGCCTTTGACCCTCACCACATCCTCAATCCTGGCAAGATCTTTCCCCCGGCGGCGGCGAAAAAAAGTTGACAACCCGGGAAGCAATTCTTTATATAGAGCGTTTTCCGTGGGAATCGGAACGCATGCCGGTCGGGGGGCATTCCATCCTGGTAACGGTAGGCAAAAAAGCCTATAATGATATTTTTCCGTTAAATCTATCAACCAAGCTTGAAATGGAGAGGGTATGATCGAGGTCGAAGTCAGAGGCGATATTGAGCAGGCCATCCGGCAGCTCAAAAAGAAACTGCAGCTGGACGGTCTGAAAAAAGAGCTGAAGCGCCGTGAGTATTACGAAAAACCCAGCATCAAGCGGCGCCGCAAGCAGGCCGAGGCCCAGAGAAAGCTGCGCAAGCTCCAGATCCGTATGTCTCGCGAGAGATAACGATCGCGCCCATGCGCGGCACACGGGGCAACGGCACGTCACCTCACCGGAAGCACCGGCTTCCGGGGCCTGAGCAGCACCCCCTCGCCTCCCAGCTTGATTTCTTTCTTCAATATCTGATCGCCGAGCGCCGGTTGGCGGCCAATACCGTCGGGGCGTACCAGGCCGATCTTTCTTCATTTTTCGACTTTCTGGCCCAAGGAGCCGGCGGCGTTGAGGAAATCACCTCTGACCGGATCCGGGAATACTTGCTCCACTGCCGGGAAAACGGCATCTCGAACCGCAGCAATGCCCGCCGGGTATCGGCCCTGCGGGCTTTCTTCCGCTTCCTTCATGCCGAGGGCCGGGTCCCCGCGGACCCGACCCGCCTCCTCGACCTGCCCAAGCCGGGCCGCAAGCTGCCCCAGGTCCTGACCCTGCCGGAGGTGGACCGGCTGCTGGCGGCGCCCGCAGGCCACGATCCGCTCGCCCTCCGCAACAGCGCCATGCTCCACCTGCTTTACGCCACCGGCTTGCGGGTTTCCGAGCTGGTGGCCCTGCCGGTCGCCGCCCTCCATCTGACCCGCGGCTTCGTCCGCATCCTGGGCAAGGGGAGCAAGGAACGGCTGGTCCCCTTCGGGGAGGAGGCCCGAGAGCGGCTGGAGGCCTACCTGCGGCTGGCGCGTCCCGCCTTGCTCCGGCGGCGGCCGAGCGATTTCCTGTTCCTCACCCGCCGGGGGCGGCCCATGACCAGGCTCCGTTTCTGGCAGATCATCCGGGAGACGGCCTTGGCGGCCGGCATCCGGGCGCAGATCAGCCCCCACATGCTTCGCCACTCCTTCGCCACCCATCTCCTGGAGCACGGCGCCGATCTGCGCTCGGTCCAGCTCATGCTGGGCCACGCCGACATTGCCACAACTCAGATCTACACCCACGTGGACAGCGGCCGGCTGAAAACCGTGCACCAGCGCTTTCACCCCCGGGGGTGAAAGCGGTCGGAGGTTGGAGGATCGCTGCGCTTGAGGTCGGAGGCAAAGGCGAAAGGCTGGGGTCTTCTGGTTTTGCCTCAAGCCTCAACCTACCTACATACAACCTCCAACGCCCTTTCCTCATCGCCCTTTCCCGATTATCTTAATCGAATGGACCTCATCACCACCCACCTCAACGCCGACTTCGACGGTTTCGCCTCCATGGTGGCGGCCAAACGGCTCTATCCCGAGGCGGTGCTCGCTTTTTCGGGGGCGCAGGAGAAAACGGTCCGGGACTATTTCGGCCAGTCGGAGCACGTCTTCGAGCTCCGCCGGCCCAAGGACGTTCTCCTGGAGCAGGTCACAAGGCTCATCGTGGTGGATACCCGCCAGCCTGACCGGATCGGCAACTTCGCCCAATGCCTGGGCAATCCCGGCATTGAGGACCACCTCTACGACCATCATCCCGACGCCCCCGGGGACATGAAGGGGAAGGTGGAAGTCGTCCAGCCGGTGGGCGCGACCGCCACCATCCTCACCCGGCTGTTCGAAAAGAAGCGGATCGAAATCAGCCAGGCCGAGGCCACCCTGCTGGCCCTGGCGATTTTCGAGGATACCGGCTTCTTTGCCTTCGAGGGCACCACTCCCGAGGATTTCATGGCCATGGCCTGGCTGCTCGGCCGCGGCGCCGATCTGCACGCGGTCTCCCGGTTCCTGGCCAAGGAGCTCACCGCCGAGCAGGTCCGCCTGCTGCACGAGCTGATCAAGGCGGCCAACACCTACACCATCCAGGGAATCGATATCGTCATCGCCAAGATTACCCTCCCCGGGTACGTGGATGAGCTCGCTCTTCTCGTCCAGCGGGTGATGGTGATGGAAAACCTCAACGTTCTCTTCGCCCTCGCCAGCATGGACGACCGGGTCTATCTGATCGCGAGGAGCCGCATCCCGGAGGTCAACGCCGGCATCATCGCCCGCGATCTCGGCGGCGGCGGCCATGCCTCGGCGGCCTCCGCCACCATCAAGAACATGACTCTCTCCCAGGCGGAGGAAGAGCTCCTGCTCCTCCTCCACCGGCACGTGCGGCCGGTGAGCCTCGCCCGCGAGCTGATGAGCGCGCCGGTCATCTCGGTCCGGCCGGAGGTGGCCCTCCGGGAGGCGAACGATCTGCTCACCCGGTACAACATCACCGTCCTGCCGGTGATCGGCGCCGAGGGGGAGCTGCAAGGGCTCATTTCCCGGCGGGTGGTGGAGAAGGCCATTTACCATGGCTTGGGTGAGCTGCCGGTGACCGAGTACATGACCACCGAGCTCGCCACCCTGCCGCCCACCGCCACCCTGGCCGACATCCAGGAGATCATCATCGACCACCGCCAGCGGTTCATCCCGGTGGAGGAGGAGGGGCGGATCATCGGGGTGATCACCCGCACCGATCTCCTCAACATGCTGGTCAACGACCCGGCCCACCTCCCGCGGAACCTGCTGGAGGAGCCGGACCGCCCTTCGGGCGAGCGGCACCGCAATCTCCGCCAGCTCATGATCGAGACCCTGCCCCGGGAGATGGTGGTCCTCCTGCGGACCATCGGCGAGGCGGCGGCCGCTGGCGGCTTCACCGCCTACGCCGTGGGAGGGTTCGTCCGCGACCTCCTGCTGCACCAGAAGAATTTCGACCTGGACATCGTGATCGAAGGGGACGGTATTGAGTTCGCCAGGCGGCTGGCCGGGCAGCTCGGCGGCACGATGAACAGCCACGAGAAATTCGGCACCGCGGTGGTGAAGCTCCCGGACGGTTTCACCATCGACGTGGCCACCGCCCGTCTGGAGTATTACGAATACCCGGCGGCCATGCCGACGGTGGAGCTCAGCTCCATCAAGCTCGACCTCTACCGGCGCGACTTCACCATCAACGCCATGGCGGTCCACCTCAACCCGAACCGCTTCGGCACCCTGGTCGATTTTTTCAACTGTCAGAACGACATCAAGGAACGGCGGATCCGGGTCCTCCACAACCTGAGCTTCGTGGAGGACCCCACCCGCATCTTCCGGGCGGTCCGCTTCGAGCAGCGGATGCAGTTCCGGCTGGGGGGCCACACCGAGCGGCTGCTGAAGGGCGCGGTCAAGATGGACCTCTTCAACCGGGCCTACGGCCGCCGCTTCTTCAACGAGCTGCGGCTGATCCTCGCGGAGAAGGACCCCCTGCCCATCATCCGGCGCCTCGCCCAGCTCGACCTGCTCAAATTCCTCCACCCCGGGCTGCAGCTCGATCAGCGGCTCGCCAACATCCTCGAGGACACCCAGCGCACCCTCGACTGGTACCGGCTGCTCTACCTGGAGGTCCCCTGCCTGCCGTGGCTCGTCTACCTGCTCGCCCTGCTGGCCCGCGCCACGGCCAAGGAGGTAATGGAATTCTGTGAGCGGCTGGAGGTGCCGGAACGCTACCGCACCGTGCTGCTCGAAGAAAAGGTGAACGTGGCCAAAATCGTCCGGACCTTCAACCAGCGCTCGCTTCTGCAGCCAAGCGAGATCTACTGGCTCCTTCAGGACCTCACCGAAGAAGGTCTTCTGCACCTGATGAGCATGACCCGCAAAAAGGCGGGCAAGAAGGCGGTCTCCGGGTACGTCACTACCCTCCGCCACGTCCGCACCGAGCTCAGGGGGGCGGACCTCAAGGAGATGGGCTATCCGCCCGGCCCCCTGTACCGCACCATCCTCAACCACTTGCTGGAAGCGAGGCTCGACGGCCGCATCCACAACCGGGCCGACGAAATCGAGCTCGTGCGCCGGGATTACCCGTTGACGCGTAGCTCATCACAGGGGTAAAACCTTCAGGGCGGGAATACCCCTGGCACTGGATGCGATTACAGGGTGCCGCAGACGCGCGGCATCGGCCTGTGAGGCTATCCCAGCGGAGCTGGATAAGAGCCTCTAAGCCCCTTGGGCAAGAGGCTCTAAACATCGGGTATGCAAACAGGCAGATAACAAAACAGATGTGGTGCCCTCTAATCGCTTACGTTGGCGCCTGTCCAGCTTCCGGAGGCAACGAAGAACGACTGATGGATCTTAACAGCATCCTTGCCGAAATCGCCATCATGGCGCCGCCCTTTCTGTTCGCCCTCACGGTCCACGAGCTGGCCCACGGGCTGGCCGCCCACCGGCTGGGCGACCCCACCGCGGCGCGTTTGGGGCGCCTCACCCTCAACCCGCTCAAGCATCTCGATCTCCTGGGGGTGGCAGCTTTTTTCATCATGAAAATCGGCTGGGCCAAGCCGGTGCCGGTCAATCCCGGCTATTTCCGGAACCCGGCGCGCGGGCTGCTTTGGGTCTCGCTGGCGGGGCCCGGGGCCAACCTGCTGCTTGCCGTGGCGAGCGGCCTCGGCGCCAGGGTCCTCGCCCTGGCCTCCCCCCTGCTGCCCGCCTTCTTCTGGTGGCCCGCCATCCAAATGGCCGCGGCCTCCATCTGGATCAACATCATGCTCGCGGTGTTCAACTTCCTCCCCGTTCCTCCCCTCGACGGCAGCAAGATCCTGGCCGCCCTCCTGCCCCGCGGTCCGGCCGCCGTCTTCGCGAAAGCGGAGCCCTACGGATTCCTCATCCTCATCGCCTTGTTCTACACCGGCGCTCTGCAGAAGATCATCCTGCCGATCATCGCCTTCGCCCAGGGGATTATCGTTGGCTGAAAAGACAAAAAAAGGAGCCTCGCCTGACTGGCGGGGCTCCCGTGATTTCAGCTGACTGGGACGGTTGCCGTAGGCGCGCCATGCGCACCTACAGCCTGCTAAAAATGATTTCGGCAATGGCGGCTTGGGTGGATCTGCCGCCGGGAAGCCCTCTCGCGAGGGAGCCCGATTCCCTTTTTCCTACTATCATTTACCGCTTAAGCACTGCCACGCCGGTCACGGATATCGGCCTCAAACCCAGCAGCAAGCCTTTTTATCCCATTGGATAAAGGATCTCCCGGTGGACCGCATCGCACTCCTCCAGCAGCTCCGCCGGAAGGACGGTTTCCGAGGCGGCCAGGGTGTCGTCCAATTGGGTCGGGTGGGTCGCGCCGACGATGGTGCTGGGCACGAAGTCGAAACTGAGCGTCCAGGCCGCCGCCATGGTGGCTGGGGACATATCGTACTTCCTGGCGATGGCGGCGTACTTCTGAGCCGCCGCAACCGCACGCTCGCCGGCGAAGCGTCCGGCCTGGGCCCGCATCCGGGGATCGGGATTGGTCAGGTAATCCCCGAAACGAAATCCTTCCCAATTGCCGGCTGGCGTATACTTGCCGCTCAGGACCCCACCCGCCAGAGGCGAGAAGGGCAGAAGCCCAACCTGCTCCTTTTTGCAGACGATGGCGATCTCGTCCAGGAAGCGCCGGTTGTTCAGGGAGAAATTGTTCTGGATGCTCTCGAAGCGTTTGAAGCCGCGGTAACGGCTGGTCTCCAGCGCCTTGGTCAGGCCGTAAGCGGTGTCGTTCGAGGTGCCGATATAACGCACTTTGCCGCTCCTGACGAGTCGATCCAGGGCCTCGAGGCTTTCTTCGATGGGCACTACGGTGTCCGGCCAGTGGACCTGGTAGAGGTCGAGATAATCGGTCTTGAGCCGACGCAGGCTGCCCTCGACGGCGGTGGTGATGTGAAAGGCGTCGATGGCGGTCAAGCCGTGCCGGACCGGGGGGACGAACCAGCCGTTGGCGGCACCGGCTACTTTTGTGGCCAGAATGATCGAATCCCGGGGCCTTCCGGCCAGCCACTCCCCGAAGATCCCCTCGGTGATGCCGTAGGTTTCCACGGTCGGCGGCACGGGATAGACCTCCGCCGTGTCGAAGAAGTTGATGCCGTTGGCAAAGGCCTTGTCGAGAATTGCGAAGGAGGTCGGCTTGTTGCATTTCTTACCGAACGTCATGGTCCCCATGCAGATGTTGGAAACCCTGAGGCCGCTTTTCCCGATGTAGTTGTATTTCATCCTGTTCTCCTGGGCGTTTCTCGATGGCTGTTTTACCGGTACGTCCCGCAAAAAACGATTGACCCTTTGCCGGTATTTCGTGTCCGAAAGGGAATTTGCTTGAGGAAATGGGAAAGCCTCAACTCCTTTCCGGCTCTCGCACAATAGCACATTTCGGAAAACCCGCCCTCCACCGGAATAACCGGGTACACAATAACATCATCCCCTGACGAAGCTGGACCGCCCACCTGCGGGCACCTGCTGTTCTGCCCAACAAAAAAGCCCCTCTGACAGGAGGGGCTTTCTGACGGGCGGCTTTTTTTGTCGCTCAGTAGCGGTAGTGGTCCGGCTTGTAGGGGCCGTCCACCGAAACGCCGATGTACTCGGCCTGCTTCGTGGTGAGCTGGGTGAGATGGGCGCCGATCTTCTTCAGGTGGAGGGCGGCCACCTTCTCGTCGAGATGCTTCGGGAGCATGTACACCTTGCGCTCGTACTTTTGGGAATGCTGCCACAGCTCGATCTGGGCGAGCACCTGATTGGTGAAGGAGTTGCTCATGACGAAGCTCGGATGGCCGGTGGCGCAGCCGAGATTCACCAACCGTCCCTCGGCGAGGACGATGAGCCGCTTGCCGTCGGGGAAGATGACGTGATCCACCTGGGGCTTGATGTTCTCCCAGGGCAGGTTGCGGATGCCCGCGATGTCGATCTCGGCATCGAAATGGCCGATGTTGCAGACGATGGCCTGGTCCTTCATCCGCTCCATGTGGGCGCGGGTGATCACCCCCACGTTGCCGGTGCAGGTGACGAAGATGTCCCCTTCCGCGGCTACCTCGTCCATGGTCACCACCCGGAAGCCTTCCATGGAGGCCTGGAGGGCGCAGATGGGATCGATCTCGGTCACCCGGACGGTGGCCCCCATGCCGCGAAGGGCCTGGGCACAGCCTTTGCCTACGTCGCCATAGCCGCAGACCACGCAGATCTTGCCGGCAATCATGACGTCGGTGGCCCGCTTGATGCCATCGATGAGCGACTCCCGGCAGCCGTACAGGTTGTCGAACTTGCTTTTGGTGACTGAGTCGTTGACGTTGAATGCGGGGCAAAGGAGGGTCCCCTTCTTGGTCATCTCGTAAAGGCGATGGACGCCGGTGGTGGTCTCCTCGCTGATCCCCCGCACATCCTTCATCAGCTCGGGATATTTGGCGTGCATGACATAGGTCAGGTCGCCGCCGTCATCGAGGATCATGTTGGGCCGCCAGCCGTTGGGGCCGAAGATGGTCTGGTCGATGCACCACCAGAACTCCTCCTCGCTTTCCCCCTTCCAGGCGAAGGTGGGAATACCGGCGGCGGCCATGGCCGCCGCGGCATGGTCCTGGGTGGAGAAGATGTTGCACGACGACCAGCGCACCTCCGCCCCGAGGGCAACCAGGGTTTCCATCAGCACCGCGGTCTGGATGGTCATGTGGAGACACCCGGCGATGCGGGCCCCGGTGAGCGGCTTCGCCGCCCCGAATTCCCCCCGCAGGGCCATCAGCCCGGGCATCTCGGTCTCGGCGATGGCCACCTCCTTGCGGCCCCACTCGGCCAGGCCCAGGTCGGCGACCTTGTAATCGGGATTAGTCATTCTCCACCTCCCGGACGCACCCTTTCAGCCCAGAGGCATCGCGCAGGATCTCGGCCTTGTCGGTCCGCTCCCAGGTGAACTCCGCCCGTTCGCGGCCGAAATGGCCATATGCCGCGGTTTTCCGGTAGATCGGCCGCAGGAGGTCGAGATGCTGGATAATCGCCTTGGGCCGCAAGTCGAAGTGCTCCACGATAAGCTTCCTGATCTTCTCCTCGCTGATCCTGCCGGTGCCGTTGGTGGTGACGTTGACGGAGACCGGCTTGGAAATGCCGATGGCATAGGCGATCTGCACCTCCGCCTCGTCCGCCAGGCCGGCGGCCACGATGTTCTTGGCCACGTAGCGGCCCATGTAGGAAGAGGAGCGGTCCACCTTGGACGGGTCCTTGCCGGAGAAGGCGCCGCCGCCGTGGGCCCCTTTGCCGCCGTAAGTATCGACAATAATCTTGCGGCCGGTCACGCCGCAGTCGCCGACCGGGCCGCCGATCACGAACCGGCCGGTGGGGTTGATGAAGTATTTGGTATTCTTATCGATCATATGCGCCGGGATGATCGGCTTGATGATCTCCTCGATCACCGCCTCTTTCAAGTCTTCGTAATCCACGTCCGGGCTGTGCTGGGTGGAGAGGACCACCGCTTCCACCCGCTTGGGCTTGCCCTTCTCGTACTCGATGGTGACCTGGCTTTTCGCGTCCGGCCGCAGCCACGCCAGGCGCCCGGCCTTCCGCACCTCGGCCTGCCGCTTCACCAGCCGGTGGGCGTACGTGATGGGCATGGGCATCAGCACCCGGGTTTCGGCGGAGGCATAGCCGAACATCAACCCTTGGTCGCCCGCCCCCTGATCGAGGTCGAGGCCGGAGCCCTCGTTCACCCCTTGGGCGATGTCGGGTGACTGCTTGTCGATGGAGGTGAGCACCGCGCACGACTTGTAATCGAAACCCATTTCCGAGGAGTTGTAGCCGATCTCCTTGACCATGTCCCGCACCACCTGGGGCATGTCCACCCAGGCGCAGGTGGTGATCTCGCCGGCAATGATCACCATGCCGGTGGTCACCAGCGTCTCGCAGGCCACCCGTGCCAGCTTGTCCTTTTCCAGGATCGCATCCAGAATGGAATCCGAGATCTGGTCGGCCACCTTGTCCGGGTGGCCCTCCGAAACCGATTCCGACGTAAACATGTAGTTGGACATATTTTCTTTCCTTACCAAAAGATTACCTACGGAAGCACTGACCGAGCCAGGGCGGGAAGGCGTGCGCAGGCACTATAGAATATAGGAAAATAAATGAAAAGGGAAAAGAAGTGAATAGAAAATCAGCCAAAATCCCCTTCCCTGGCCTTGACCGCCTGGAGCAAGCGCTCGTTTACCGGCACCGGGATTCCCAGGCGGCGGGCCTCGGCCACGATCGCCCCGTTGATGGCGTCGATTTCCGTCCGCCGCCGCCGCCGGACGTCCTGGAGCATGGAAGAGATGTTCTCCGCCGTGGCCCGGCAGATGGCGAGAACATCCGCCACCGGATCGCTTCCCACCTCCACCTTCAGGGCCTTGGCCACGGCGGCGCCTTCCGCGACCGCCTGGCTCAGCTCTTTCCGCAGACGGGAATCCGCAGCCAAGTGTCCGTTAGGACAGTCGTGGAGAGCAGTAAGGGCGTTGATGGCGGCATTGGCCAGGAGCTTGCGCCAAATGGCTTGGGAAATATCACCCTCAACCAAGGCCGGGATGCCGGCCGCCGTCAGCACCCCGGCGGCTTGGGTGAGGACTGCAGGGACCGGCGGCTCGATCACCCCTAGGCGGGTTGGCCCCGAGCCCCCGTGCCGGACATGGCCGGGGGCGATCAGGGTGGCCCCCTGGGCGGTCACCGCCACGGACCGGCGGTCGGCCGGCACCAGCCTCCTGAGGGGCTCCAGGTGTCCGATGCCGTTCTGGCAGGCGATCAACAGAGAAGAAGGGGAAAGGAAAGAAGCGATGGCGGCCAGGCTTTCGCCCACCGCGCCCGATTTGACGCAGAGGAAAATAAGATCCGAGCCGGCGACCGCCGCCGGTTCGGTGGTGGCGAGGATGCTGACCCGCTCTTTCCGCCCGTTTTCTTCGAGCAAAAGGCCCCGGGCCGCCAGCAGGGCGGCCCGGGGCCTTTGATGATCAAGCAGTTGGATGCGGTGGCCGGCCCGCCCGAGAAGGGCACCGAAAAGCGATCCCAGGGCGCCGGGGCCGACAACGGTGATCTTCATGGCCTGCCGGCCATCGCGCCAAAGGCTAACTTGGTGTGTCCGTCCAGAAGCGAGGATTTTCGTTCGAGTGCAAGGGTTGGGGCGATAAACCTTTCAGCCTAACGGGCAACGCAGCAATCGGGCGAAAAGACCGCTTCCGGGTGGACACTACTTGAGGACCTCGGCATCTTCCACAATAGCGGCGTACTTGTACCCGGCGCCGAAATCCTTGTTGGCGTGGAGCACCCCCTTGACGGTCACCACCTCGCCGTTGGCGGGCTGGGCCGTGGTGGAGGTCACCACCAGGTCATGAGTGTTCTGTTGGGGATTGCCGGTGCCGTCCTGCAGATGGATCCAGTTGCGGCCCATGATATTGGGGGAGACCTTCATGACCTTGCCCCTGACCTCCACCTCCTTGCCGTCGAGCTTGGCGGCCTGGGCGAAGAGATCGCCCACCCGGTAGCCGTTGGGCCCGGGGGCCTTCTCCACCTTCACATCGGCCGCGGGGACGATGGCCTTGGAGCTGCCCATCATGGCGGCGGGGTCCGCCGCCTGGCCCTTCTCATTTTTCAAGGCCGCGGCAAAGGAGCCACCTTTGGCCTTCCCGCCGAGGCCGGTGGTGAAAATGATGTCCTCGAAGGTCCGGTTCAGGGTCCGGCTCTCGAAGTTGTGCATCATCTGGCCAGCCTCGACGGTGACATCGTCGCCCACTTTGACGGTGGTCTGAGGAGCGGCCACCCAGTGCTCGCCATCGGCCGCCTTCATCCGGACATACGTATAGCCGCCGCTGTCAAAGGTTTCCTCGACCTTGCCGGTCAGCGGAAACTGCGGGCCGGCCGCCACTTCGGCCTGGGCCTGAGGTTGTGCCGGGTTGAGCTGGGTGGCAGCCGCCTGGGGCGGCGCCTGTGGCTGCTCGGCCTTCTGGCCCTTGCTGCAGCCGGATACCGCCAGGGCGAGCAGGAGACTGCCGCCGATTCCCACCAAGATCCCCTTGATTCTCATTTGTTTCTCCTTTGAAATTAATGTCCCTTGGCGGTGAAGGAGAACGTCAGCTTCTTGTCCTTCACACCCACTTTGGCCTCCCCGCCTTTGGCCAGGTTCCCGAACAGAATCTCGTCGGAGAGCACGTCCCCGATTTCCTGGGTGATCAGCCGCCGGAGCGGCCGCGCCCCGTAATCGGGATCGTAGCCCTTCTCCGCCAGCCAGAGGCGGGCGGCACCGGTGAGAGCGATGGTCACCTTCTTATCGGCAAGCTGCAGCTGCAGCTCGGCGATCATCTTGTCGACGATCTGCTCCATCACCTTCATTTCGAGCGCCCCGAAGGTGATGACGCTGTCGAGCCGGTTCCGGAACTCGGGCGAGAACAGGTTCTTGATGGCCTTCTGGTCCTTGCCCTTGTTGCTGCCCACGAAGCCGATGGCCCGCTCGGTCATCTCCCGGGCGCCGGCGTTGGTGGTCATAATGAGGATCACGTTGCGGAAATCGGCCCGCCGGCCGGCATTGTCGGTGAGGGTGGAGTGGTCCATCACTTGGAGGAGGATGCTGAAGACGTCGGGATGGGCCTTTTCGATCTCGTCGAGCAGGAGCACGCAATAGGGGTGCTTGCGGATGGCATCAGTGAGCAGCCCCCCCTGATCGAAGCCCACATAGCCCGGAGGTGCGCCGATCAGGCGGGCCACCGCGTGCTTTTCCATGTACTCGCTCATGTCGAAGCGCTCGAAATGCACCGCGAGGGCCTCCGCCAGCTGCCGGGCCACTTCGGTTTTGCCGACACCGGTGGGCCCGGCGAACAGGAACGAGCCGGTGGGCCGCTCCGGGTGCTTGAGGCCGGCCCGGGAACGCTTCACGGCGGTCACCAGGGCGTCGATGGCCTGGTCCTGGCCGAAAATGAGGCTCTTGAGCCGGGCATCCAGATGCCGCAGCTTCTCCACGTCGGAGCCCGAGGCGCTCTTGGCGGGAATGCGCGCCATGCGGGAAACCACCGCCTCCACGTCGCGGATGGTGACGATCCGGGTTTTGTTGTCCGCCTTTCCCAGCCGGAAGGTGGCCCCGACCTCGTCGAGGACGTCGATGGCCTTGTCAGGCAGGTGGCGGTCGTTGATGTAGCGGGCGGCCAGCTCGGCCGTGGCCTTCACCGCGGCGTTCGAGTAGCGCACCCCGTGGTGCTTCTCGTAGTGGCTCTTCAGCCCCTTGAGGATCTCGTAGGTATCGGCGATGGACGGCTCCTCGATATCCACTTTCTGGAAGCGGCGGGAGAGGGCCCGGTCCTTTTCCACGTAATTCTTGTACTCGTCATAGGTGGTGGAGCCGATGCAGCGCAGGGTCCCCGCCTGGAGCGCCGGCTTGAGGAGGTTCGAGGCATCCATGCTGCCGCCGCTGGTGGCGCCGGCCCCGATGATGGTGTGC
>JAJYKH010000012.1 GCA_021788685.1 Deltaproteobacteria bacterium
GAACAGGGGCTGGGAGCCATGGTGGAGCCGGACCCTGGCGGTGCGCTGCTTGGGCGGCAGCAGCTCCAGGAAATGCTGGACCTGGTCGAAGGCCTCCTGGGTATCGACCACGATCTCCTCGATGTCCGCCGTGAAATGGTCGCGGAGGAAGCGCGCGATGATGTTCTGCTCCTTGTAGATCAGGGAAGGGGCCGGCATGGTCTGCCCCCGTTTCTTGATCTCCTCCCAGAGGTTCAGCAGGTACTTGGCGTCGCTGGCGAGCGCGGTCTTGGTAATGTCGGCGCTCGCGGTGCGGATGATGTAGCCGATGCCCTCGGGCAGCTTGAGGGTGGCCACCATCTCTCGCAGCCTGGCCCGTTGGGCCTCGTCTTCGATTTTACGGGAAATGCCCGCGCTGTCGCTGCCCGGCATGAGGACCAGGTTGCGGCCCGGCATAGACAGGTAGGTGGTCATGTTGGCACCCTTGCCGCCGGTGGCCTCCTTCACCACCTGCACCAGCACCTCCTGCCCCCTGGCGATCACCTCCTGGATGGCCATGTCCTTCCAGTGCCGGCCCTCCTCAACCTCCCGGGAATAGTACTCCGGATGGATCTCGGCAAAGGGCAGGAAGCCGTTCTTGACGGTGCCGATATCGACGAAGGCGGCCTGGAGGTTGGGCTCGACGGCGGTGATCCGCCCCTTGTAGATGTTGCCCTTGGTGGATTCCCGGGACACCGTCTCGATGTGGAGGGACTCCACCCTGCCTTTTTCGAGGAGCACGATCCGGCACTCCTCGGGCTCGTCGGAGTTGATGAGAAGCTTCAGGGCGGCGGTGGGCTCGGCTTGCCCCTCCGCCGGTTGCTCTCCTTTCGGGGGTGCCGGCTTCTTCCCCCGTTTCCGTCCTTTCCGGGCGCCGCTCTTGGGCGGGGCAGCCGCCTCCGGAGGCGGCTCCTTTTCGGGGGCCGGCTTCTCCTCCTGCGGCGTTTGCTCCCCGCCCTCCTTCCGGGCGGCGGCCTGCCGCTGCGCGGCGGATTTGCGCCGGCGGCCCCGTGAGCGGCTTCTCCCTTTCCCGCCCGAAGACTCCGGTTGGGGCGTGGCGATGCCTTCCCCCGGGTTTTCGGCAGGGGCAGTGGAAGCGGCAACCGCCTGGACTTCGGGGCGGGAGACATGGGTGGCCTGCCCGACAGGTGCGGACGCGGCCGCCTCCGGGGCGGGGGCTGCCTCGGTTTTCCGGCCCTTCCGGGAAAGGCCGAGCAGCTTCTCGGCGGCCGACTTCAAGAAGGAGGTGGGGTTTTCCCTCCCGCCCTCGGTTTCATGGAAGGCGGTCGTCTCGTTGGTCTTGTTTTCGTTCATGGGATTCTTTCTCTTTGCCGGTCCGCAGCGATTTATCCAGCGTCCGTGATTCGGATGGGGGCGTGCTCGCCCGCTCTTTCCGGATGGGACGCCGGGGATTTCTCCCCGACGGACCGGCTTTCGTTCTGGTTGACTTGGAAGGATTGTCGGCACCGCAAAACCCGCGCTGCCGACGGTCCAGGCATGCGACTTGTTTGTTTCCTCATTCCCGCCTAGCGGGGTCCGAGCCTTCTGGCGAAACCATCATGTATTCACGTTGGTTGTGAACGACGGTGGTCAGCAGGTGATCGCCTGCGAGCTTCGCCAGCAGGTCCTTGGTGGCCGGGGCTTCCAGGCTCAGGGCGGTGCAGATGTCGTCCAGGGTGCAGGGGCGCCGCCGGAGCAATTCCAGGATCTCCGCCGCCGCGGCGGGCCGCTGCCGGGCGCCCTCCCGGCGGGATGCGTCCACCAGGGTTTCCACCCGGCCGGGAAAGCGGGCGGCGATGGCTTCCATGTCCCGGAGATCGATCGGCCGAGCATAGGATTCCAAGGGCGGCCGGGCCACGGTGTTGAGCTGGATGCGGTCGGGGCGGATGCGGGCGGCCGCTTCCCGCAGGGCGGCAATGTCCTCCTCGCTGTCGTTGAGGTCCTTCACCAGCAGGATCTCGAGCCAGATCTCCCCCCGGAATTCCCGGCGGAAGCTGGCCAGCCCGCCGATGATCGTCTCCAGGTCCGCACAGGGGGCCGGGCGGTTCACCCGCCGGTGGCTCCGGGGAATAGCCGCATCCAGGGAAGGAACGACGATGTCGGCTGCGGCCAGATCGGCCCGCACCTCGGGACGGAAGAGGAGCGAGCCGTTGGTGAGCACGGCCACCGGGGTGGTGGTTTTCGCCTTCAGATGGCGGATGATCGTGCCGAGACCGGTATGAAGGGTGGGCTCTCCGGTGGCGGTGACGGTGAAGACATCCGGCGCGGGCGCGGCGGGATCGGCCAGCAGGAGGTCGATCTCGGCGAGAATCTCGCCGGTGGGGGAATACTCCGCCCGTTCGCAGGTGAGAAGTCCCGTGGCCCCCACCTCGCAATAGACGCAATCGAAATTGCAGACGTTGCCGGGCAGCAGGTCGATGCCCAGGGAAAGCCCGAGACGCCTCGAGTTAACGGGTCCGAAGAGATATTTCATCTCGAATACTATAGGGACGGTCCTGAAAAATGACAGACCCGCCGCGCTCCTTCCCGCCTGGTTCCAGTGAATGGAGCAGCCAGCACATTCCGGTCTGATGCAGGGGATTGGATTGACAGGATAAGACCGACGGGTGCGCGGCGGCATTCGAATTTGCCGCACCGGCCGCGGCAACGGGAACGCCAGCTCACCCCAAAAAAAGTAAAACAATCGCCGCCGATTAGCAAGGTTAAATTGCAGCAGCAGCAGCCTTTTGCCTTGACACTGCCCGGACGGACGCGTAGATTCCGGGTTTGTGCTCTTGGGCTCGAATCCGGTTTCCTCCCCCACATCACCAGCTTGCCGCCGTCCTCTGCGCGAATACCCCCGGGTTCGTTCAGCCGCCGGACAAGGGGGGAGAAGTGTTTTCGTTGTGCCGTTCCCCGCTGGCCCTTCGACGTGTCAGCTTCTTTTAACCTCCTTATTTCAAGTGAAACCATGCGTAGCGATTTGATGAAAAAAGGATTGGAGCGGGCGCCGCATCGCTCATTGCTCAAGGCGATCGGCTATACCGACGAGGAGATCGCACGGCCGCTGATCGGCGTCTGCCACGCCCACAACGAGATCATCCCCGGGCATGCCCATCTCGACAAGATCACGGAAGCGGTGAAGACTGGAGTGCGGATTGCTGGCGGCACGCCCATCTCGTTTGCCACCATCGGGGTCTGCGACGGCATTGCCATGAACCACCCGGGGATGAAGTACTCGCTGGCGAGCCGCGAGATCATCGCCGACTCCGTCGAGATCATGGCTCAGGCCCATCCGTTCGATGCGCTGGTCCTGGTTCCCAACTGCGACAAGGTGGTGCCCGGCATGCTCATGGCCATGCTCCGCCTGAACATCCCGGCGGTGCTGGTGAGTGGCGGTCCGATGCTGACCGGCCGCTTCCGGGGCCGTGACGTCCACCTGGTCAGCGTGTTCGAGGGAGTGGGGCGGGTCAAGGCCGCGACCATGAGCGAGGCCGAGCTCTGCGAGCTCGAGAACGCGGCCTGTCCGGGGTGCGGCTCCTGCGCCGGCATGTTCACCGCCAATTCCATGAACTGCCTGTCCGAGGCGGTCGGCCTCGCCCTCCCCGGCAACGGTACCATTCCGGCAGTGGCCGCCGCCCGGCTGCGCCTGGCCAAGCAGGCGGGAATGGCGGTCATGAACCTGCTCGCCAGGGAGATCCGGCCGCGGGACATCGCCACCCGGGAGGCCTTCGAGAACGCCATGGCCGTCGATATGGCCCTGGGCTGCTCCACGAACACCGTGCTCCACGTGCCCGCCATCGCCAGGGAAGCCGGGGTGGAGCTGCCTCTCGATCTCTTCAACGCCGTGAGCGACCGGACCCCCCACCTCTGCAGCCTCATCCCCGGCGGCCCCCACAGCATGCAGCAATTGGACGAAGCAGGCGGGGTGCCGGCGGTGATGAAGGAGCTGCTCCAGACCCCTCATGGCCTCCACCAGGGAGTGATGACCGCTACCGGCAGGACCCTGGGCGAGAACCTCGCCGGGGTAGAGGTCCGGGACCGGGAGATCATCCGGCCGGTGACGGAGCCGTACCACCGGGAGGGCGGGATCGCCGTGCTGTACGGAAACCTCGCCCCGGAAGGCGCCGTGGTCAAGCAGTCGGCCGTGGCACCCGAAATGCTCATCCACCGGGGCCCGGCGCGGGTCTTCGACTCGGAGGAGGAGGCGCAGCAGGCTATCCTCGGCGGTCGCATCCGGGCCGGCGACGTGGTGGTGATCCGCTACTGCGGGCCCAAGGGCGGGCCAGGCATGCCGGAGATGCTCTCCCCCACCTCGGCCATCATCGGTATGGGGCTGGGCAAGAGCGTGGCCCTCATCACCGACGGCCGGTTCAGCGGCGGCACTCAGGGGGCGTGCATCGGCCACGTCTCCCCGGAGGCGGCGGATGGCGGTCCCGTCGGCCTGGTGGCGGAGGGGGACACCATCGCCATCGACATCCGCCGCAAACTGCTGCAGCTGGAAGTCGCCCCCGCGGAGCTCGAGCGGCGCCGGGCAGGCTGGCAGCCGCTGCCTCCCAAGATCACCACTGGCTACGTCGGCCGCTACGCCAGAATGGTCACCTCCGGCAGCACCGGGGCGGTGCTCAAGGAAGGTTGATGGCGTCGCCAGAAGTTCGATCCACGGCGTTGCGGCTGCGAAATGCTCGACGTACCATTGTACGCTTCCGGACCCCACCGCGCCTTGTATATCGAATTTTTTGTGCTGAGCCATCCGGGTGCAGGAATCGACTTTCTGCGAGATGGGCGTGGTTGATTTTTGAAGTGAGGACCGAGTGATCTGAGGAAAGACTGGGCTCTGAAGTGAAATCAAAAATCAGCAATCGAACATTGAAAATTTCACGGCCGTTCGGCCTGCTGGCGCTTTGCCTCTGGACACTCCTGGCCGCCTCGCCTGCAAGGGCCGAGGAGGGGCTCCCCGCCCCCTGGAAGATCACCGCCGACCGCCTGACCCGCTACCAGCACCCCGAGATCATCGTTGCCGAGGGCAATGTCATCCTTACCCGTGAAGAGGCAGGAGCCGAGCCGATGGTGATCAAGGCCGCCTGGATGCGCTATGACGTGGACCTCGGCCAGGTCAAGGCCCGGGGCGACGTTTCCCTCAAATCAAAGGATTACCTGGTCGATGCCACGGAGGTGGAGCTCCTGCTCGACAAGCAAACCGGCACCCTGCTCGACAGCACCGTCACCATGCCCCAGGAGGAAAAAAGTTTTTTCCTCGAGAATTACAATCTGTACCTTTCGGGCAGGGAAATCGAAAAGACCGGCGAGCTCACCTACCACATCGAAAATGGCATCATCACCTCCTGCCCCCGCCAGCCGGACCGGTCGCCGCCCTGGGAGATCGCGAGCCGGGACGTGCGGATCAAAAAAGAGGGGATGGCCGTCCTCAGAGACGCCACCCTGAAAATCAAGGATATTCCGGTCGCCTACACGCCATATTTGACCTTTCCGGCCATCACTGAGCGCAAGACGGGGTTCCTGCTGCCGGAAATCTCCCAATCCGATCGGAGCGGCTTCGGGCTCATCACCCCCTATTTCGTCAATCTCTCCCCCAGCTACGACATCACCCTGTATCCCGGTTACCTTGAAAAACGCGGGGAGCAGCTCGGCTTCGAAGGGCGGTACATGGCGAGTGAGCAGTCGCTGGGCACCTTTATTCTCTCCTATCTCCGTGACAAAACCTTTGATACGCCTGGGGATGACTACCTCAGCGACGGCTTCCTGCGGACGAACCATGACCGCTATTGGCTTCGGGGAAAGGCTAATCAAACTTTCAGCGATTCGCTGGTCACGATGCTCGATCTCGATGTGGTCTCCGACCAGGACTATCTTCGGGAATTCCGGAATGGCCTGCTCGGCTACGATGCCTCTGAACGGCAGTTTTTGGAGACCTTCAACCGGGACCTGGAAGCGGCCACCGTCCCGCTGCGCACCTCGAGCCTGCAGACGGTCAAGGCCTTTGACACCAGCCTCCTGATGGGGGAGGTGCGATCGGTGCAGGATGTGCGGGATATCCCCTTGAGCACCACCCAGGAACAGACCTTGCCCCGGGTCCAGTTCAACGGCCGTTCCCTCATTCCCTACTCTCCCCTCAGTGTGGAATGGGAAACGGAAGCGGTCAATTATTGGCGGAAGAGGGGGATCGGTTATCAGCGGCTCGATGCCCATCCCCAGCTCGTGCTCTCCATGCCCCGGGGGGTGATCGAAAGCCACCTGACCGGCGGCGTCCGCGAGACCTCTTATCTGGTGCAGACGTACGGTGATGCCCCCTGGACGAACGAGCGGACCCAGAACCGGACCCTGGAGGATTTCGAGGCGGAGGTCGCCACCACCTTCTTCCGGGATTTCGGGATGGAGCGGCTGGGCTCCGGCCGGACGCTGACGCATACGATCCGCCCGGTTGTGACTTACAACTATATTCCCTCGGTGGACCAAAGCAGCCTGCCGTACATCGACGGTGTGGATCGGATCCAGGCCCAGAACTGGCTTACTTACGGATTTGATAATTTTTTCAACCTGGGAGGAGAAAAATCGCAAGCAGGCGAGGGGGGAGAAAGCCCTTTTAAGGATTATCTGGGGAATGGGAGCCTTTCCGGCGGTTATCTGGGCTATGTCAAGCTCAGCCAAACATACGATATCGGGGAAGCCCGGAGAACGGTGGTCTTGGATTCGGAAGGCGAGCCACGCCCCCTTTCGGACGTGCTCCTCCAAACGGACGTCTCCCCTCTGCCGTACCTGCGACTCAACTATGAGTCCGCATTCAGCGTTTACGGGCAAGGAATTCCCCATTACAAGGTTCTGCTGAGCTACGGCGGCATGTCGGATTACAATGATAACGTGTACAAGGGTTATAAGAACGAATTCTTTACCGAATTCGATTACAACCGGGACCCGGCGGCCACTGCTCCCTACTTTTTCATCAATCACGAAACCCAATCCCAGCAGAACCTCACCTTCGGCCTTTTGTCCCAATTGACCGATACCCTCACCCTTGAAAGCGATGTCAGCAAGGTGTGGGGGAACGCTAGCGCTATCGAAGACCTGGATGAATCTGTCCGCTTCATTTATCATCCGACCTGCTGGGCGGTCCAATTTGTGGCTTCCAAGACCGAGGAAGATCGCTGGTTCGGAATCATTTTCTCTTTGACCGGCATCGGCAACCTTCCGGGGCTGGGCCTCATCAAAGAAAGCTCCCCACCAAATGCTATGCAGTGATGATGAAGTCGTATGACGTGTTCAACGGCGATGCCGACGGCATTTGCTCCCTGCACCAGCTGCGCCTCGCCCAACAGATGGAAGCGGAGCTGATCAGCGGAGTCAAGCGGGACGTCCGCCTTCTTGGCCGGCTCGCCGGGGTGAAAAGCGCCGCGGTCACCGTGCTCGACATCTCCATGGACACCAATAAGGAAGAAGTGGCCGGGCTGCTGGCGGGCGCGAGCCGCATCCTTTACATCGACCACCATTTCGCCGGCGCCATCCCCCGGCATCCCAACCTGGAGGCCCACATCGATCCCCGCCCGGAAATGTGCACCGGGCTGATTGTCGACCGGCTGCTGGGGGGACGGTATCGCGCCTGGGCGGTGGTTGCCGCCTTCGGCGACAACCTGCACGCCTCCGCCCGGGAGGCCGCGACCACCCTCGGTCTTGATGAGGAGCAGGTCGCCATCCTCCTTGAGATGGGGGAGCTTCTGAATTACAATGGCTACGGCCGCACGGTGGCGGACCTCCACTTCGATCCGGTCGAGCTGTACCGGGCGGTGCAGCCGTTTGCCGATCCCTTTGAATTCGCCGCCACATCGCTGGCCTTGGCGCGGCTGCGGGAAGGGTACGCGAGCGACATGCACCAGGCCCGGACCACCACGCCCTTCCGGGAAACCCCGGAGGGGCGGGTTTACCGCTTCCCGGCGGCGGCCTGGGCCAGGCGGGCCGCCGGGGTCTTTATCAACGAGAAGGCGCGGGAGTGCCCCCAGGCGGCCCACGCCCTGCTCGTGGACAACGGCGACGACACCTTCACGGCGAGCGTGAGGGCGCCCCTGGCCCGGCGGGAAGGGGCGGATGGCCTCTGCCGCCGCTTCCCGGGCGGCGGCGGCCGGGCCGCCGCCGCTGGCATCAACGATCTCCCCGCCGGCCGGATCGGCGAGCTCCTGCGTCTCTTCGAGGAAACCTTCGCACGATGAGAAAATCCGCCTTTGTGCTTTTTCCCTTCTGCTCCCTCCTCCTGCTCACCCCTCCCGCCCTCCCGGCAGAACCGGCAACCGGAGAGCCGCTTGCCGCCGAGCTGGTGACCGACGGCCAGAAAATCGACATCTCCAGTCCGCGGTACCAGGAGCTGTTTGCGGAGCTGGAGTCCGCGCACGGTTTCACCAAGGCGGAGCTCGATTCCCTTTTTTCCGGCCTCACCATCAACCGGCGGGTGCTGGAGCTTATGGACAGGCAGTGGGAAGCGCAGCCGTACTACAAATATTATCCCCTCTTCATCAAGCCTGAGCTGATCGCCAAGGGGAAAGAGAAGCTCATTGAAAACGCAGCGGTTCTTGAGGAAATCGAGCAGAAGCTCGGGGTGGAGCGCGAAATCGTGGTGGCGATCTGGGGGATCGAAACCCGGTTTGGTGAGATGAAGGGTGGGTTCGGGGTGTTCCAGACTCTCAACACCCTCTTCGACGCCTACCCCCGCCGCCGGGATTTTTTCCGCAACCAGCTCGTCGAGCTCCTGCTGCTCGCCCGGGAGAACCACCTCGACCCGATGACGCTGACCGGCTCCTATGCCGGGGCTTTCGGCCAGACCCAATTCATTCCGTCGAGCTACCGTTCCTATGCGGTCGATTTCGACGGCGATGGCCGCCGGGATACCGTGGATTCGGTGCCGGACGTGCTCGCCTCAATCGCCAACTACCTTAAGCAGTTCGGCTGGACCTACGGCCAGCCGGTCTACCGGGATATCGGCTCCGCGCTCAAGGACGAGCGCCTGAAGGCCGCTTACAATGAAGGCCGCAACGGGAAGGTGGACTGGCATGTGGTGCAGAAGGCGCAAGGGGTGGCCATGCTGCCGGCGACCGGGCCGGTGACGGTGGTCGGCCTGGAGCAGGCGGACGGCACCATGCGGTATGTGGCGGGATACCCCAATTTCCAGGCAATCACCGCCTGGAACCATTCCAACCGCTATGCCATGGCAGTTGCCGAGCTGGCGGAGTCCTTCCGGAAGTAGGCGGGTAGCCGCAGGAAACCAAAAAATGAAAGGGGAGCGGGCGAAGGCCCGGC
Source organism: Deltaproteobacteria bacterium (assembly GCA_021788685.1). Taxonomy (GTDB): domain Bacteria; phylum Desulfobacterota; class Desulfobulbia; order Desulfobulbales; family UBA5123; genus JAJYKH01. The sequence goes on from JAJYKH010000012.1 coordinate 9,298, forward strand.
TCCCTTTTTCTTGTTTATTTTTGAGGCATCTCCTTGCTGCCGCTGATGAGCGAATCCACTACGGCTGGATCGGCCAGGGTGGAGACATCGCCCAGCTCGCCCACGTCCCCCGCGGCGATCTTGCGCAGGATCCGGCGCATGATCTTGCCGCTGCGGGTTTTGGGCAGACCGTCGGAGAACTGGATCAGCTCCGGGGTGGCGATGGGGCCGATTTCGTTCCGGACGTGCTTGCGGAGGGCGGCGCGCAGCTCCTCGTTCCCCTCCACCCCCGCCTTGAGGCTGACGAACGCGTATATGGTCTGCCCTTTGATCGAGTGGGGAGCGCCCACCACGGCCGCCTCGGCCACGTCCGCGTGGGCCACCAGGGCGGATTCGATTTCCGCCGTCCCCAGCCGGTGGCCCGAAACATTGATCACGTCGTCCAGCCGGCCCATAACCCAGAAATAGCCCTCCTCGTCCCGCCGGGCGCCGTCTTCCGGATCATAGATCCCGGGGAAGCGGTCGAAATAGGTCTTCTTGAACCGCTCTGGATCGCCGAACACCCCCCGCAGCATGCCCGGCCAGGGGCGCTTGAGCACCAGGTGGCCGCCTTCGTTGGGCCCCGCCTCGGTGCCGTCCTCCCGAAGGACGGTGGCTTCGACGCCGGGGAGCGGCAGGGTGGCCGACCCGGGTTTGAGCGGGGTGGCGTAAGGCAGGGGGGAGATGAGGATCCCGCCGGTCTCCGTCTGCCACCAGGTGTCCACGATGGGCAGCTTCCCCTTGCCGATGTACTCGTGGTACCACATCCAGGCCTCCGGATTGATCGGCTCGCCCACCGACCCGAGCACCCGGAGGGAGGAGAGGTCGTGCCGCTCGGTCCACTGCACCCCTTCCCGCATGAGGGCCCGAATGACCGTGGGGGCGGTGTAGAAAATGTTCACCCGGAATTTTTCCACGATCTGCCAGAAGCGGTTGGGTGCCGGCCAGGAGGGCACCCCCTCGAACATGAGGGAGGTGGCGCCCAGCGCGAGCGGCCCGTACAGGATGTATGTGTGGCCGGTGACCCAGCCAATGTCGGCGGTGCACCAATGGACGTCCTCGTCCTTGAGGTCGAAAACCCACTGCGTGGTGTGCGCGGCGTAGGTGAGATAGCCGCCGGTGGTGTGGACCACCCCCTTGGGCTTGCCGGTGCTGCCGGAGGTGTAGAGGATGAAGAGGGTGTCCTCGGCATCCATGCTTTCCGGCGCGCAATCGGCGGTGATGTCCTCAGCCGCCACTTCTTCGTGCCACCAGGAATCCCGGCCGCCTTCCATGGGGACCGGGTTGCCCGCCCGCCGGACCACGATGCAGCGCTCGACCGAGGGGCATTCCGCGAGGGCTTGGTCGGCATTGGGCTTGAGGGGGATGGTCTTGCCGGCGCGCAGCACGGCGTCGGCGGTGATGAGCACCTTGGCCTCGCAGTCCTGGATGCGGCTTTTGAGGCTCTGGGCGGAGAAGCCGGCGAAGACGACCGAGTGGATGGCCCCGATGCGGGTGCAGGCGAGGAGCGCGATGGCGAGCTCGGGAATCATCGGCAGGTAGACCGACACCCGGTCTCCCTTCTTGACCCCCAACTTCTTGAGCACGTTGGCGAAGCGGCATACTTCCGTATGGAGCATCTGGTAGGTGAAGACCCGGACATCCTCCTCGGGCTCTCCCTGCCAGATGATGGCCGCCTTGTTGCGGCGGGCGCCGGTGAGGTGCCGGTCGAGGCAGTTGGCGGCCACGTTGAGCTTGCCGCCGGCAAACCAAGCGACTTCGGGGACGTTAAGGTCGGCATCAAGAACGGTGTCCCACTTCCGGTCCCAGGTCAGGAGCTCTTGGGTCCGCCCCGCCCAGAACCCTTCAGGGTCCTCGATCGAGCGCCGGTAAAGGGCATGGTACTCGGCCATGCTCTTGACATGGGCCGCCTGCTGGCCGGCCGCGGGCGGCTGGAAGAGCCGTTTTTCTTTCAGCAGGCTTTCGATGCGGGTATCCACCTGGTTGCTCATGGGGCCTCCAATCGGGGATTGCTGGTAGGATCAAATCGAGTGCGGCATCATCAATGAATGCGGGCAATTGGACCAGCATATCCCGGCGGGGGGCCGGAAGTCAATTCGCGGCGCGACCCTTGGCAAAATCACCAGGGGAGAGTAAATATGAAAAACCCGGGCTGTGGCAACCTTGTCGGCCTCGCAAAAAGCCGATTCGCCGATGTTCCACGCACTGTAACGTGTTGTTTCCTCGTTCCCGCCCGCCGGGGCTCGGGGGTTTTCGCGAGAGCATCAACTTTCGGAGATTCGCTGGAAAAACCTTTCCGGCGCCCGGCCGGCGCCAACCGATGACCGCCCCCGGGCGGCGGCAACCGAAATGGGGCTCACCATGAAACAGCCGGAAATCGACTACTGGATCACGAGCATGCTGGAAACCTACGGCCATGTCTCCGATCTGAACATCACCGTCGGCAAGCCGCTGCAGGTGGAATCATCCGGGCAGCTGGTCCCCGTGCCGGTGGAGCCGGCGGTGCCGGAGCTCACCCCTTTTCAGGCCGAGGTCTTCGCCCTCAACCTGATCGGCGGCGATCAGCGGCTGCTGAAAGACCTGGTCACCACCGGCTCCTGCGACCTGTCCTATTGGCTGGGGCGCAAGGCCCGCTTCCGGGTGAACATCTTCTCCCAGAAAACCAACTTCTCCACCATCCTGCGGAAGCTGGAGACCACCATTCCCACCATCGACAAGCTCAACCTGCCGCCCATCTTCCACAAGATGGCCGAGGAAAAGAACGGGCTGATCCTGGTGACCGGCGCCACCGGCTCCGGCAAATCGACCACCCTGGCCGCCCTCCTTGACAAGATCAACAAGGAGAAGTCGGTGCACGTGGTCACCCTGGAAGACCCTATCGAGTTCGTCCATCCCCACCGGCAGGCCACCTTCAACCAGCGGGAGCTGGGCAACGACTTCGATTCCTTCGCGAACGGCCTGCGGGCCGCCCTCCGCCAGGCCCCCAAGGTGGTGCTGGTGGGCGAGATGCGCGACCGGGTGACCATGGAGATCGGCCTTTCGGCGGCGGAAACCGGCCACTTGGTGCTCTCCACCCTCCATACGGTGGACGCCGGCCAGACCATCAACCGCATCCTGGGCATGTTCGAGCAGGAGGAGCAGGCCCAGATCCGGAACCGGCTGGTGGACACCATCCGCTACATCGTCTGCCAGCGGCTGCTTCCCCGGCAGGGCGGCGGCCGGGTGGCGGCCCTCGAAATCATGGGCATGAACCTGCGGGTGAAGGATGTCATCCTGAACGGCGAGTCCGAGGGCAAAACCTTCTACGAGATCATCGAGGCGGGCACGGCCCAAGGGATGCAGACCTTCGACCAGCACATCCTGGAGCTCTACAAGGCGGGGCTGATCTCCGAGGAGACCGCCATGGCCTACTGCTCCCGCAAGACGGCGATCGGCCGGGGGCTGGACAAGATCAAGGCGGCGCGCGGGGAGGCGACCACCAGCATCACCGGCCTCAATATGGAGAATTAGGGAGGAACCCATGATCTCGGAATGCCCGCACTGCCACCAGGAGCTCAACTTCAGCGAGGCCCAGCGCGCCAAAATCGAGAGCGCGCTCGCCGCCCTCCAGCCCGGCAAGGCCCTGAAGCTCGGCTGCCCCCATTGCAAGAAGCCCATCGAGCTGGAAGCCGGCGCCGGCCCCAAAAAGGGAGGGGCGGAAGGTGGGGTCATGCAGGACATCCTCTATTCCCAGGGGGAGAAGAAGGCGGCTGGTCCTCCCAAACCGCAGCCCGTGCAGCCGCCGCCCGACGCCCCCAAGCCGCCGGACATCTCCTGGCTGGGCCAGGGCGAGCAGGAGGAGGGCGGCGAGTGGGTGGAGGACATCCCCACCGCCCTGCTGCTCGTCCCGCCGGCAAATGGCCAGGAAACGGTGTCTGCCGCCTTCAAGGGGCAGGGATACCAGGTGGTGATCGCGGAATCGGTGGAGGACGGACTGGAGCGGCTGCGGTTCGCCAAGTTCTCGGCGGTCGTCTTTCACACCGGGTTCGAGGAGGGAGGGCTCGCCGGCTCCTTCCACCAGCAGATGCGGGCCATGGCCATGGAAAAGCGGCGGTACATCTATTACCTGCTGATCGGCCCCGCCTTCCGGACCTTATATGATCTGGAGGCCCTGGCCCAGAGCGCCAACCTGGTGGTGAACGACAGCGAGCTCAAGCACCTGCCGGTCATCCTCAAGAAAGGGCTCCGCGACTACGAGGAGCTGTTCAACCCCCTCATCATGACCCTGCGGGAACACGGGAAGAGATGATCATGAAAAAATATTTCGTGCTCGACACCAACGTCCTCCTCCACAATGCCGATTCCATCGACTCCTTTGCCGACAATATCGTGGTGCTGCCCATGTCGGTCATCGAGGAGCTGGACAAGTTCAAGTCCCACAGCGACGAGCTGGGCCGCAATTCCCGGCGGGTGATCCGCCAGCTCGACCAGCTCCGGGAAAAGGGGCGGCTGAGCGAGGGGGTGCCCATGGAAAACGGGGGCATGCTGCGGATCTACCTGGAAAAGGGCAACGTGGAGGACCCCGGCCTCGACCTGAAGCTCGCGGACAACCGCATCCTGGCGGTGGCCTATACTCTGCTCCGGCAGGGGAACCGGGTCATTTTCGTCTCCAAGGACATCAACGCCCGCCTCAAGGCCGACGCCCTCGGCATCCAAGTCATGGATTTCGAGCGGCAGAAGATCAACTTCGACGAGCTGTATCCGGGGCAGCGGGAGGTGCGGGTGCCAGCCGCCCGCCTCGATGAGCTCTATCAGAAGAAGAAGCTCACCGTGGAGGGCCTCGACCTCTTCCCCAACGAGTTCGTGGTCCTGGTCGACGAGGCGGACGACAAGCACACGGCCATTGCCCGGGCCACCGACTCCGAAACCATGGTCCGGCTGAAGTTCGAGACCGACGAGGTGTGGCAGGTCCGCCCCCGCAGCAAGGAGCAGCGCATGGCCTTCGAGCTGCTCCTCGATCCCGAGGTGGAGCTGGTCACCCTGGTGGGGCAGGCGGGCACCGGCAAGACCCTGCTCGCCCTGGCGGCCGGGCTCGAATGTGTCCTCGGCTACAAGCGCTACGACCGGGTGCTCGTTTCCCGGCCCATCATTCCTTTGGGCAAGGACCTGGGATACATGCCCGGGGACAAGGACGAGAAGCTCGCCCACTGGATGCAGCCCATCTTCGACAACCTGACCTATCTCATGAGCGACGGCCGCCAGGAGTCCCAGGAATCCGAGCCGGTGCGGCATAAGGTGGAGAAGCTCCTCCACGACCACCTCGTGGAGATGGAGGCCCTCACGTACATCCGGGGGCGCTCCATCCCCCGGCAGTTCGTCATTGTGGATGAGGCCCAGAACCTCACCCCCCACGAGGTGAAGACCATCATCAGCCGCGCTGGAGAGGGCACGAAGGTGGTGCTCACCGGCGATCCATACCAAATCGACAACCCCTACCTCGATTCGAGCAGCAACGGCCTCACCTACACGGCGGAGCGCCTGAAAGTGCTGCCCCTGCACGGCCACATCACCCTCAAGAAGAGCGAGCGGAGCGATCTCGCCGCGGCCGCGGCCGATTTCCTGTAATTTGTTTTCAAAATTTTTTGTGGCTGGAGGAGCTGAGTAGGATATACTGGAAAATCCGGCAGCCGGACCAGGGCATCGCACCGCCCGGAAAGGTTGTTTTTTCATGTGGAGGCTAATGTGGACTTCGAACCCAAATGGCTTGCTTGGGAAATCACCCGCCGCTGCAATCTCAAATGCGTTCACTGCCGATCCTCCTCCAGCCTCGAGGTGCAGGGCCATCCCGATTTTTCCTACCAGGAGGCGGTCCGCATCCTCGACGACATCGCCGGCTACGCCAAGCCGGTGGTGGTGCTTTCGGGCGGCGAGCCCCTGCTGCGGGCGGACGTCTTCGACATCGCCGCCTACGGCACGGCCAAGGGGTTGCGCATGTGCCTGGCCACCAACGGGACCTTGGTGCAGGCGGAGACCTGCCGCCGGATCAAGGAGGCGGGGATCAAGATGGTCTCGCTCAGCCTGGACGGCGCCTCGGCCGCGGTGCACGACAACTTCCGCAGCCAGCCCGGGGCGTTCGCGGGCACCCTCAACGCCGCCCGGCTGTTTAAGGAGAACGGCATCAAGTTCCTGATCAACTCCTCCTTCACCAAGCGCAACCAGGAGGAAATCCCCAAGGTGTACCGGCTGGCCAAGGAGCTGGGGGCCACCGCCTGGTACATGTTCATGATCGTGCCCACCGGCCGGGGCGAGGACATCATGGCCGAGCTGATCTCGCCCGAGGACTATGAAGAGCTGCTCGCCTGGCATTACCGGATGGAAAAGGAGGAAGACGAGCTGCTGGTGCGCCCCACCTGCGCCCCCCACTACTACCGGGTGGTGCTCCAGAAGGCCAAGGAGGAGGGGGAGAAATTCGAGCGGCGCAGCCTGCAGTTTTCCACCGGCGGCGCCAAGGGCTGCCTCGCCGGCCAGCTCATCGCCCTCATCGACGTGGACGGCAACGTCCTGCCCTGCAGCTATTTTCCCAAGCCGGCCGGCAACATCCGGGAGCAGTCGTTCAAGGAGATCTGGGAGCGCTCACCCCTCTTCCGCGACCTGCGGGACTACAAGAAATACAAAGGCGCTTGCGGCGCCTGCGAGTACGTCGGGGTTTGCGGCGGCTGCCGGGCCCGGGCCTACGCGGTCACCGGCGATTACCTGGGGGAGGAGCCCTTCTGCCGCCACGTGCCGTTCAAGCTGGCTCAGGGCGGCCGGAAATAAAGAAAGGAGAGTTGATGAACACCACGTTTCTTCAGGCCTGCCGGGGGGAGAAGGTCGCGTACACCCCGGTGTGGCTCATGCGCCAGGCTGGCCGGTACCTTCCCGAGTACCAGCAGGTGCGCGCCAAGGTGAGCTTTCTCGGGCTGTGCAAGACCCCGGAGCTGGCTGCCGAGGTCACCATCCAGCCAGTGGACATCCTGGGGGTGGACGCGGCCATCCTCTTCTCCGACATCCTGGTGCCCCTCGAGCCCATGGGCGCGGCCCTGGAGTTCCACGAGAGCCGGGGGCCGGTCTTCCCCCATCCGGTCCGTGATGAGGCGGCGGTGTCCCGGCTGCGGGTCCCCGAGCCCGAGGCGGAGCTTGGCTTCGTCATGGACACCATCCGCCTCCTGCGGCGGGAGCTGGCCGCCAAGGTGCCGCTCATCGGTTTTTCCGGGGCACCCTTCACCCTCGCCACCTACCTGATCGAAGGCGGCTCCTCGAAGAGCTTCCTGTACACCAAAAAAATGATGTACACCGCCCCGGAGCTCTACCACAAGCTGCTCGTCAAGATCACCGACTGCACGGTGCGCTACCTGAAGGCCCAGGCGGCGGCGGGCGCCCAGGCCCTGCAGATCTTCGATTCCTGGGTGGGGGTGCTCGCACCGTGCGATTTCGCCCAATTCGCCCTGCCGTATGTGAAGACCATCATCGCCGAGCTGAAGAAGGCGACCGACGTGCCCATCATCTATTTTGCCAACAATGGCGCCACCCTGGTGGACCTGTCCGTGGAATCGGGGGCGGACGTCCTCGGTCTCGACTGGCGGCTGCCTCTCGACGAGGCGGTCCGGCGGGTGGATGGCAAGGTGGCCCTCCAGGGCAATCTCGATCCTCTTGCCCTGCTGTTGCCGCACGCCAGGATGGAGGAGCGCATCGGCCGCATTCTCCGGCAGGCGAAGGGGGCGCGCGGCCACATCTTCAACCTCGGCCACGGCATCCTTCCCGAGATTCCGCCGGAGCAGGCCAAATTCATGGTGGAGGCGGTGCACCGCCTGAGCGCAAGGAAAGGATGATTGTTGAAGTACAAATCGAAAATCAAAAATCCAAGATCAAAAATTTTCTCATGGTTCCCACCGTTGCCCAGTGCTTCGAGCTGATGGACGAGTACCGGATGCTCCCCAATATCCGGATGCATTCGCTGGTGGTGGCACGGGTGACCGAATGTCTGGTTCGGAGCCTCCAGCAGCTCGGCCATGAGATTTCCCTCGAGATCGCGGTGGCCGGGGCGCTTCTCCACGACATTGCCAAGACCCAGTGTCTGGAATCCGCCGCGAACCATGCCCGGGAAGGGTGGAAGATCTGCACCCGCCACCGGCTGGATGAAATTGCCGACATCGTGGGCGAGCACATCCGGCTGGCCGGCGGAATGGCGCCGGAGGGGTACACGGAAAAGGAGATCGTCTTCTACGCCGACAAGCGGGTCAACCACGAGCGGATCGTCAGTCTCGACGAGCGGCTCGCTTACATCCTCGACCGCTACGGCCGCGATAACCAAGCCCGCCGTCGGGCCATCCTCGACAATTTCGAGCAGTGCCGGCAGGTGGAGGCGAAGGTGTTCGATCCGCTCGATTTCGGACCGGACGAGCTCGGAAGCCACACCCACGGCCTGGTCTCCGTCTTTCCCGAGCTGGAGAAGTGAAGGCTGATTTTTGAAGGAAGGTTTTGAAGTGAAAATCGAAAATCAGCAATCGAAAAGCAAATATCCGGTAAGGAAACTCCTTGGCTGACCGCGTCCCCGAGCCGATCGGCGTCATGCTCCTCAACCTGGGCGGGCCGGAGCGGCTGGAGGACGTGGAGCCCTTCCTGGTCAACCTCTTTTCCGACCGGCAGATCATCCGGCTGGGCCCCTTTCCCTTTCTGCAAAAACCGATCGCCCGCCGCATCGCCCACCGCCGCGCCCCCAAGAGCAGGGAGGCCTACCGCCTGATCGGGGGTGGCTCCCCGCTGGCCCGGATCACCGGCGAGCAGTGCCGGGCGCTCGGGGAGGCCTTGGCCCCGGCTGGCTCGTTCACGGTGCGGCCCGCCATGCGCTACTGGCCGCCCTTCGCCTCCCAAACGCTGGCTGAGCTGCGGGAGCGCGGGATTTGCCGGCTGGTGGCCCTGCCGCTCTATCCCCACTACTCGGTGGCCACCAGCGGCTCGTCGCTTTCCGACCTGCGCCGGGCGGCCGCTGCCGCGCCCCCGTCCCATGCGATCGAAGAGATCCGCTCCTGGCCGGAGCAGCCCGATTACGTGGCGTGCCTGGCCGAGAATATCCTCCAGGCGGCGGCCGCCAGCCCCCAGCCGCCGACCGTGGTTTACAGCGCCCACAGCCTGCCGGTGAAATTCATCCGGGAAGGCGATCCGTACGTGGAGGAGCTGGAGAAGACCATCACCGCAGTAGAGGCGATCACCCGCCTCTCCGGCCGCCTCTGCTTCCAGAGCCGGAGTGGCCCGGTGCGGTGGCTCGAGCCCTCCACCCCCGACATGCTCGCCAGGCTCGCCGCCGAGGGCTGCCGGCAGGTGCTGATGGTGCCCCTCAGCTTCATCTCCGATCACGTGGAAACCGATTACGAGATCGACATCCTCTACCGGGAGCAGGCCGAAGGGCTCGGCATGGGCTTTGCCCGCACCCGGTCCCTCAACACCCAGTCCCGGTTCATTGCCGGCCTTCGGGAGCTGGTGCTCGCCGCCTGCCGCCGCAGGGGCTGGAATTAAGAATGAAGAATGAAGGGACTAAGCCATTCTACATTCTTCACTCTTCATTGAATCATAAACCGCCGCATGCGGATGCTCATGAGGAGGGCGACGCCGATGAGGGTGGTGAGCAGGGAGGAGCCGCCGTAGCTGAACAGCGGCAGGGGCATCCCCACCACCGGCAGCAGGCCGAGAACCATAGCCAGGTTGATGAAGGCTTGCCAGAAGATGAGGGAGACCACGCCGAAGGCGAGAAGCACCCCGAACTTGTCCCGGGAGGAAAGCGCGATGTTGAGCCCCCAGAGAATGAAGAAGAAATAGATGCCCAGGAAAATGATGGACCCCAGGAAACCCCATTCCTCGGCCCACACCGAAAAGGCGAAATCGGTGTGTCGTTCGGGCAGGAAGTCGAGGTGGCCCTGCGTGCCCTGGAGATAGCCCTTGCCGAACTTGAGGCCGCTGCCGACGGCGATCTTCGACTGGAGGATGTGGTAGCCGGTGTTGAGCGGATCGTTTTCCGGATTGAGAAAGGTCTCGATCCGCTGCCGCTGGTAGGGCCGCAGGAACTTCCATCCCACCGGAATGGCCGATAGGCAGGTCCCGGCCAGGGCCCCCAAGGTGCTCCATTTGAGCTTTACGAACAGGGTCATGGAGACGAAGATGAAAAGGAACATCAGGCCGGTGCCCAGGTCGGGTTGTTTCAGGATGAGCAGGAAGGGAACGCCGGTGAGGAGCATGGGCACGATGAGCTCGCGCAGGGAAAAGCCCTTGCCGGTATCCTTGCGGTAATAATAGCTGGCGAGGGTGATGACCAGCACCAGCTTGGCGGGCTCGGAGGGCTGGAGCATGATGAAGCCCAGGTTGATCCAGCGCTGGGCGCCGGCCACTCTGCTGCCGAAGAGCAGCGCGAACAGCAGGAGGAAGACCGCCCCCACGTATAGGGGATAGGCCCAGGGAATGAGCAGCCGGTAGTCGAAGCTGACGATGATCGCCAGCAGCGCTAACCCCATGAGAAGGAAATAGAGCTGCTTGAAAAAGAGGGAGGTCCCCTCCGTGTAGGTGGAGCTGTACAGGTTGGCCATGCCGCAGGCGACGATGAACAGGACCGTGAGCATCAGGACCAGATCGAAGTTGAGCAGCAGGCGCCGGTCGAAACGAAACATGATCATCTCATAAGAATCTGTTAACCCTTGCGGGCGGAAACGAAAAAGCAAAAACCTCCACCGGTTGAACGTTCCGCGGGGCGGCTTGCGAGGCCGGCAAGCATGGCTCTCCTTTAGGTGCCGGGGGTGGAGTGGCTCGGGGTTGAGTGATTCGGGGCCGAGGGAGCTGTGGCCGAGGGAGCCGGGGCCGACGGAGCCGGGGCCGACGGA
>JAJYKH010000290.1 GCA_021788685.1 Deltaproteobacteria bacterium
GGGCGGCAAGGTTGCGCCGCTTGTCCTGGAACCACCACAGGACTTTCGAAAAACCGATCATGTATTGCTGCTCGTCATCCGCGCGCTCGACCTGGAACCAGGGATCGGCCTCCTTGTAATCGGTGTTCTCGAAATAGGCGCTGGCAAAGAAGGCGAAATCGAGAGGAAGCAGCCGGTCGTACCGGAGCCCGAGGCTCAAGCGGTCGTAGCTGTTCAGATCGCTGGCGGCGGTTTCCGTCTCATGGCCCACTGTCAGCCCGAGCCGGTTCTTGCCCAGGGTGAGCACGGGGCCGCCGTGGATCTCGATGTTCTTGGCGTCCTTGTCGCCGTCCTGATAGTAGTTCTTGTCCATGAACGTGGCCCCGGCGACGAAAAAGAGTATTTTGTCAAAGGGCAGGGTGATCGAGGTGCTCGCGCCGTAGATTCCCAGGTAGCGGTCGTAGTCGAGGTCGATCTGGTTGACCAGGGCCTGGAGCTCCCAGAGGTATTTGTCGGTCTGCCGGACCGGCCCGGTGGTCAGCGCCAGGTAGTTGATGTCCAGGTCCTTCTCGGTGTCATAAAAGGCGTTGTAATTGGTGGCGGTGCTTTTCCAGGACCAGGGCGTGTCCACGAACTTGTAGACATGGTTGACCACGGCGGTGGTGTTGTAGATCCAGTCCCTCTTGGCCCCATCCACTTGCAGGGGAAAGTTCGAGAAGGGCAGGGAGATGCTCGTGTTGCTGGGGGCGACCCTCACGTTGTCGTCATTCTGGACCCCCACCGAAATGATGCCGGTCAGGAAGTTCCGCCGCTCCGATTCCTCGATGGCTTTCAGGTACCTCTGGATGTTCTGCCAGACCGCTTCCGGCGGATGCGTGGCGAGCACCTCCTTGAAATACTGCTTGGCCAGCTCCCGGGAGCCGAGCTCGAGATGGCAGCGGGCCAGCTCGAGCTTCACCCGCGGCGAGTCGGGGTGGGCGATGAGGATGCGGTCATAGTCCATGATCGCGTCCTCGTAATTGTGCATCTCGAAGGCGGCCCGGCCCATGTAGAAGCTGTAGTCGAGGTTCCCCGGGTCCTGCAGGAAGGCCCCGCGGAAGGAATTGTAGGCCTCCGCGAACTGCCCCGCCTCGAATTGTTGTTTCCCCTTGGCGAACAGATCGTTCGCGGAATCGGCGCCAGCCGTTGCCGGGGGGACGATGAGCAGAAGCAGGACCAGGGTCAGCCAGGGAGTGATGCGCATGGGAAGATTCCAGAAAGGACAATGGTTGCGAAACGGACTGATCGGGCCATTTTGGCTTTCGTATCGGCCGGAGAGCCACCGCACGTAAAGTGTTTTGTCTTTAATTGAAAAACAGCCGTTGTCAAGGAAAAAAATAAGGAAGATCGGAGAGAAAAAAACGACTTGAAAGCCTGGGGGGGCGGGAAGCCTACGGGAGGGGGAGGGAGACGACGAAGCAGGCGCCTTCCGGGGGAGCTGAATCCAATTTGATCTCTCCGCCGTGGCTCTCGGCGATCTGGCGGACGATGGCCAGCCCCAGGCCGGTGCCGTTTTCCCTGGTGGTGAAGAACGGCTCGAAGATCCTGCTCCTGAGGGAGGCCGGAATGCCCGGCCCGGTGTCGGCCACGGAGAGGCGGCACCGTTCCCGGCCGCCCTCCTTCTCTTCCCGGGCCGCGACGGTGATGACCCCGCCGCGCTCCATGGCGTGGCAGCTGTTTTGGAAGAGGTTGAGGAGGATCTGCTTGATTTGCCGGGGATCGCCCCAGCATTCCAGGCCCTCCGGGATTTCGCTCTGGAGGCGGCAGCTCTCCTTGAAGGTGCTGCCCTGCCTCATGAGCTGCTCGACCTCCCTCACCAGGTCGGGCAGCGAAAACCATTCCTTTTCGGGGCTGGCCGGCCTGGAAAAGAGGAGGAACTCGCCGATGGTCCGCTCCAGCCGGTCGCATTCGCGGACAATGATGTTCATCAGCACCTTGTGGCCGGGATCGCGGTCGAGGTCCTGGCCCAGGACCTGGGCCGCCCCGGAAATCGCGGCCAGCGGGTTCCGGAACTCGTGGGCGATGCCCGCGGCCATCTCGCCGATGGCGGCCATTTTTTCGGCCTGCTGCACCTGGGCCTCCATTTTCCGGATCTGGCTCAGGTCCTGGAAGGTGAAGATCCGGCAGTCCTCGCAGCGGTCCGGCATGTTGAGCTTCGCCCAGGAATAGCCGACCGGGATGGTCCGCTCGTCCTTGCGGGTGAGCTCGATCACCGGCCGCATGAGACCGTCGCTGTCGGGCCGCAGGAGGGGAAAGTAGTCGCCGATCTCCCGCCCCAGGACCTCCCGGGCCGCAAAGCCGGTGATCTCCTCGGAGGCGCGGTTGAAGGAAGTGATGCGTCCCTGGTTGTCGACGGTGATGATGCCGGAGGTGATGTCGTCGAAGATCTGCTTGTACAAAAGCGAAAGCCGGTCGTAGTCGAGGGTGGTCCGCGAGAGGGCCGCCTCGATCATCCGCAGCCTTTCGGAAAGGAGCGAGCTCAGGACGGCCACCAGGAAGAAGGTCAGGCTGGGGATTGAAAAATGATGAATGAACGGGATGGGGTCGGGCAGCTGACCGGAACCGGTCCTGAGCAGGTCGCCCAAATTGAAGCCTGTGTATTGGATGAACAGGGCGAGTCCGAAGAGCAGGGTGCTGGCGGCGGCCAGAATCAGCCCCCCCTGCCGGTAAAGGATGTAGCCGGCGGCGATGATCGGGAAGTAGTAGACGACGAAGAAGATCGATTCGCTGCCGCCGCTGAACAGGACCAGCACGGTGGTGAGGGCGGCATCCAGGAGAAGCTGGAGGTAGGCGAACCGCTGGTAGCAGCTGATCCGGTTGAGAAGAAAGGACGAGCCGATGGTCAGGAGATAGACGCACGAGATGAAATAGCCGGTGCGGTGAATGGAGGGGAGGGACAGCTGATGCTCCTGCTCCTGCAGGAGCAGGCTGATCCCGAGCAGCAGGGTGAGCACCATGACCCGCCAGAAAAAGAGCCACTGCAGCTGGCGCTTGATGGAGAGGGGGCGGGTCGGCCCCTGGTCCGGGCAGAAAACGGCGTCGGCCATGGGCTAGTCGATGCCGTATTTCTGGATCTTGTACCGGAGGGAACGGAAGCTGACCTTCAGCATCTCGGCCGCCTTCATTTTCGAATGCCCCGTTTTTTCCAAGGCCCCGGCGATGAGCTGGCGCTCGGTGCGGGCCATGAGCTCGTCGAGGCCGATCTCGTAAACGTCGCCGCCAGGGGCCGGGGCGGCGGGCGGCTGTTCCTTCTGCCGGCGGCGGTTGGAAAGGGTGAGGCTTTCCGGCAGGATGATGTTGGAGCTGGCAAGCGCCACCCCCCGTTCGATGATGTTCTCCAGCTCCCGCACGTTGCCGGGAAAGTCATAGCCCATGAGCACGTCGAGGGCATAGGAGGAAAGCTGGCGGACATCCTTGCCGAACTGGTCCGAGTACTTCCGCAGGAAATGGTCCACCAGCAGGGGAACGTCTCCCTTGCGCTCCCGCAGGGGCGGGATGCGGATGGGCACCACCGCGAGCCGGTAATAAAGGTCTTCCCGGAACCGGCCGGCCATGATCTCCTCTTCCAGGTCCCGGTTGGTGGCCGAGATGATGCGCACGTTCACCCTCACGGTCTCGGTGGAGCCCACGGGCTTGAATTCCCGCTCCTGGAGGACCCGCAGCAGCTTGGTCTGGATGAGGGGGGTCAGCTCGCCGATCTCGTCGAGAAAGGCGCTGCCGTTGTTGGCCTGCTCGAAGAGACCCGACTTGCTGGTGTAGGCGCCGGTGAACGCACCCTTCACGTGGCCGAAGAGCTCGCTTTCGAAAAGGCTCTCGGGGATGGCGCTGCAGGTGATCGGGACGAAGGCGTGGGCGGCCGCCTGGCTGTGCTCGTGAATGGCCCTGGCCACCAGCTCCTTGCCGGTTCCGGATTCCCCGTAAATGGCCACGTTGGCGTGGGTGGGGGCGATCTTCCGGACCAGCTCGAAAATTTTCTGCATCTCCGGGCTCTGGCCGATGAGGCCGGGAAACGACTTCGGGGGCTCCGGCGCCTGCGCGTCGGCCG
>JAJYKH010000291.1 GCA_021788685.1 Deltaproteobacteria bacterium
GCTTTTAGAAAAGTGACCACGGCACCGAATCTTCGCGCGATCGCGTCCGGCCGCATAGCGCTGCCATAGCGTCCGGCCGCGCTTGCGCGAATCTCCGGCACCGGTGATCACTTTTCCGTTTTTCATGAGAGCTCGAAATCACCTCGTGAGTGGCTTGAGAGGCACGGCATGGAAAAGCAACGGATGACGTTCGATCCCCGCTGGCAGGAAAAATACAAGGACCTGATCGCCACCCCCCGCAAGGCCATCGCCCGGGTGCGGCCGGGGCAGCGGGTGTTCATCGGCACGGGCTGCGGGGAGCCGGTGGAGCTGGTGCAGGCCCTTACCGACCGGGCCGGCGAGCTGGCCGACGTGGAGATCGTCCAGCTCCTCACCAAGGGGGAGGCGCCCTACGCCACCAAGAAGCTCGCGGACAGCTTCGTGGTGAACAGCTTCTTCATCGGCACCGCCATCCGGGAGCACATCCAGGAGGGGCTGGGCAACTACACCCCCATCCTGCTCTCCGACATCCCGCGGGTGTTCAGCAGCGGCCAGCTGCCGCTCGACGTGGCCCTCATCCAGGTGACCCCTCCCGACGAGCGGGGGAAGGTGAGCCTGGGCGTCTCGGTGGACATCGTGAAGAGCGCGGCGGAGAACGCTTCGCTCGTCATCGCCCAGGTGAACCCCAACATGCCCCGCACCCAGGGCGACAGCTTCCTGGACGTCTATGACATCGACCTGCTGGTCCCCTCCGAGGCGGCCATCATCGAGCGGGAAACCGAGGAGATCACCGATGTCACCCGGCGGATCGGCGAGAACATCGCCGCCCTGGTGGAGGACGGCTCCACCATCGAGTTCGGCATCGGCCGCATCCCCCATGCCCTGGTGGGCTTCCTCAAGGACAAGCGGGAGCTGGGGATCCACACCGAGCTGCTCACCGATTCGATTCTCGAGCTGATCGAATCGGGGGCGATCACCGGCAGCCGCAAGGTCTTGGACCGGGGCAAGATCGTGGCGAGCTTCGCCATGGGCACCCGCAGGCTTTACGACACCATCGACGACAACCCGCTCTTCGCGTTCCGGCCCACCGATTACGTCAACGACTCCTACATCATCGGCAAGCAGAGCAAGATGGTGGCCATCAACATGGCCCTCGAAGTGGACCTCACCGGCCAGGTGTGCGCGGACTCCATCGGCAGCCAGTTCTATTCGGGAATCGGCGGCCAGGTGGACTTCAACCGGGGCGCGGCCCGGTCGGTGGGGGGCAAGGCGATCATCGCCCTCCCCTCCACCACCGCCGACGGGAAGATCTCCCGCATCGTGGGCACGTTGAGCCCCGGGGCGGGGGTGGTCACCACCCGCGGGGAGGTGCATTACGTGGCCACCGAGCACGGGGTGGCCTACCTGCACGGCAAGAGCGTCCAGGATCGGGCGCTGGCGCTCATCAGCATCGCCCACCCGGATTTCCGGGAGCAGCTGTTCCGGGAGGCGATCGCGGCCAAGTACCTGCGGCGGGAGCTGGCCGCGGTGGAAGACAAGATCATGGTGACGCCCTCCCCCGAGATGCGCACCGCCATGCTGCTCGAAGACGGCACCCAGGTGAGCTTCCGGCCGGTGCAGCCCACCGATGAGCCGCTGATGCGCGACCTGCTCTATACCCTCTCCCAGGAGACCATCTACTACCGGTTCATGACCCACATCCGGCGGTTCCAGTACAAGCAGATTCAGAACTTCGTCTACATCGACCACCGGAAGGACGTGGCCATCGTGGGCACCGTCCCGGAGGCGCACGGCGAGGACATCGTGGCCGTGGGCCGCTACTACCTGGACGAGCGCACCAACCGCGCCGAGGTGGCGTTCATCGTCCGGGACAGCTGGCAGAACAAGCACATCGGCACCTTCCTCTTCCGCCACCTGGCGAACATCGCCAAGCGGGCCGGCATCTCCGGGTTCACCGCCGAGGTGCTCCGGGACAACAAGCGGATGCAGACCATCTTCAACCGCAGCAACCTCCGGGTCCGGAGCGAGCTGCACGAGGATGTGTACAGTTTTCAGATGGAATTTTAGGGAAATAGACTGAAGGCTGAAGGTTTTTAGGGAAAAACCTGAAGCCGAATGGCCGTGCGTGGTTTTTCTTCAGTCTTCGACCTAATAACCTGTCCTCCCACATTTCCCTTACTCCGTCCCGCCATTTGTTGTATCATATTCGCTGACTTATGGCCATCAACCGACAATTAAGGAGGACACCTATGCCTGTCGGCAGCGCGGCAGATTTCGATAAAGCCCTTTCCGTCGGCCGGCCGCCCAACGTGGCCCGGCTGTTTCCCCACTCGCGGGCCCTCATCGTGAGCGGCAAGGCCATCGACCGGGCTCTGCTCACGAAGTCCAAGGCGATGACCATGGCCGCCAACGGCCGAAGCGAGCTCGTGATCCGCGGAGCGCTGCGGGCCGCCCAGCGGGCCAATGCCGGTCTGCTCATCGAGATCGCCAAGTCGGAGGGCGGGGCCAAGGCGTACTGCGCCATCAACTACTGGAACATGGCCCGGACGGTGGACGCCCTCATGAACGAAATGGGCATCACCGTGCCGGTGGCGGTGCACGCCGACCACTACGGCATCAAGGGCGAGAAGGACATCGAGGCCGCCCGGACGGAGATCCCCTCCATGTTCGACGCCGGCATCACCTCCATCGCCATCGACGCCTCCCATCTGCCGGATGCCGACAACCTCCTCGCCAGCATCGAGCTGAACCGCTACGTGCCCAAGTGGGCGAGTCTCGAAACCGAGGTGGGCGAAATCAAGGGCAAGCAGGGGCTCTCCACCCCGGACGAGGCCCTGTTCCTGGTCCAGGGGCTCAACGCCCACGGCATCTTCCCCGACTGGATCGCCTTGAACAACGGCACCGTCCATGGCTTGGAGGAAAGCGGGCAGGGAATCCAGGTGGGGCTCACCGCCGAGATTCACGAAGCCATTGCCTGCTACGAGGTCTCCGGAGCCCAGCACGGCACCTCCGGCAACAGCTCGGAGCGGCTGCGGGCCATCGCCGAGCAGACCCGCACCACCAAGGCCAACTACGCCACGGGCCTGCAGTTCATCTCCTGGGGCGTGGGGGTGAACGACTACGGCAACGCCGTGCTCGATGCCGAAGGGAATTTCAAGAAGGTGGCGGGCGAGGGCATGGGCGAGGAGCTGTGGGCGGAAATGGTCGCCTATGCCGAAAAGCAGGGTTGGAAGAGCGGCGACTTCAAGAAGCTCAACCTCCCCTTCGAGAACAAGCTCCTCGGCCAGCCGCGGGAGATCCGGGAACGGATGGTGAAGCGGGTGGAGGATTTCGTCTACCACATGCTGACGAACGTGTTCAACGCGGGGGACACGGCGCCGCTCGCCATCGACGCCATTCTGAGGGCGGGCTCTTACGACCTGGGGCCCAAGGCGAGCCGCCTGGAAGACCCCGCCGCCTGGACCCCGGAGAAGATCAGGGAGCGCGCCGCCGGGATCTCCAGCGACAAAGGCCAGGCGGGGAATTTCGAAGACTGAAAAAGTCAATTGTCCATTCTAAGACAGGTGGTGTCGGAACCATTCCCCGGTGAGCCGGGCGACCTCCTCCAGCGTGCCGGGCTCCTCGAAGAGATGGGTGGCCCTGGGCACGATCTCCAATTCCTTTTCTTCGGCGGGGACCTGGGCCATGGCCTCCTGGTTCAGCTCGATCACCACCCGGTCGTGGCCGCCCACGATGAAGAGGCACGGGACCCGCACCCGGGAGAGGGCCTCTCCGGCCAGATCGGGCCGGCCGCCCCGGGAGACCACCGCCCCCACCGACGCCGGCCGGTCCGCCGCGGCGACGAGGGCCGCCGCCGCCCCGGTGCTGGCGCCGAAGCAGCCGACCGTGAGCTCCCTGGTGGCCGGATTTTTTCCCAGCCAGTCCACCGCCGCCGTGAGGCGCCCCGCAAGCAGGTCGATATCGAAGCGCAGGTGACGGGTCTGGAGATCGATGGCCTCCTCCTTCTCGGTCAGAAGATCCATGAGCAAGGTGGCCAGCCCGAGGTCCTGCAGGGCCTGGGCCACGAAACGGTTGCGGGGAC
>JAJYKH010000292.1 GCA_021788685.1 Deltaproteobacteria bacterium
CGTCAAGCTCTTCCACCGGGGGGAGCCCATGGCGGTGATGACTTTCTGGGTGCTGGTCACCGGCCTCGGCTGGCTGCTCCCCCTGGCCGGTCCGCAGCTGGCGGCCACCGCCTGGGCCGGGGTGGCGCCGGCGGTCTGGGCGGGGGTCGCCTACCTGGCGGTATTCACCACCATCGTCACCTTCTTTCTCACCCAGTACTCCACCCTCCACCTCGGCTCCACCCGGGTCATGGCCTACAGCTACTTTTATCCCGCTCTGGTCCTGGCCTTGGATTGGCTCTTCGGCCGCGGCCTGCCTCCCCTCCGGACCCTTCCCGGGGTTCTCGTGGTGGTGGCGGCCATGTTCGTGCTCCAGCGCGGGGCGAACCAACAGCCGGAGCGGCCGGCCATCCCCTAAGCGAGTCCTGCCCCTGGGGGGACGAGCTCTATGCCACGATGACCGTGGCCCCGAGCAATCGTTCCCGCGGATTCTTTTCATTGTTTGAAGGAGAGCCACCAGAGTGGTGAGGAGGGGACCCTGAGTGAGGAAAAGGCGAGGAAGAGCCAGGGCATGGGAGAATGGCCCCCTCAGACGGCGGCCAGAATCACCGTGACGTTGTCGTGCCCCCCCTGGGCCAGGGCCGCCGCAACCAGGTTTCTGGCTGCCTGCTCCAGGTCGGTCCTCTGCCGCAGGCAGGCGGCGATGGCCTCGTCGGAGAGCTCGCCGGTCAGGCCGTCGGTCGCGAGCAGCAGAAGATCTCCGCTCTGGAGGGCGATGCGTCCCCGGTCGGGCCGGCAGCTGCCGCAGCCGGCGCACTGCTCAAGCAGGTGGCGGTAGGGGGAGATCCGGGCCTCGGCGGGGGTGAGCCGGCCTGCAGCCACCAGGCGCCCGGCCGCGTTTTGGTCGGGGGTGAGCTGCCGCAGGTCTCCCCTTCTGAAAAGGTAAAGGCGGCTGTCGCCGACGTGGGCCCAGATCAGCTCGTCTCCCGCGACCAAGGCGACGGTGAGAGTGGTGCCCATGTCCGGGAGCCCTCGCCGGCCCGCCTCGGCCAGGATCCGTTCGTTCGCCGCCTGGATCAGGGCCGGCAATTGCGGTTCTTCCTCGCCCGCCCCCGGGGCGACCGCCGCCAAGGTGTCGACCGCCAGCTGGGCGGCGAGGTCGCCCGCGCTGCCGCCGCCCATCCCGTCCGCCACGGCGAGCAGCATCGTTTCGGCATCCACCTGTTGGACGAACAGCCGGTCCTCGTTCCGCGGCCGGGAGCCGGTTTCCGAAAAAAAAGCGGTCTGCAGCGGGGCGAGGGTCGTCATGGCAGGGTGGTGGCGCGGGCGTTTTCCAGGCGATTGTCACTTTGCTCAACTATCCCGCGTCTGACGGGGAGATGTCAAGGGAGTCGGGTCCGGGTCCCGCGCTTGGACACCGTCGGCAGGGAGGAGGTCAGGCGAAGGGGGTCTCCCGCGAGCGGGCGTGGCCGGGGAGTTGCGGAGGACTTCCGCTGGGTGGAAAAGGAACCAAGGTGATCTCAACTCAGGCGGGGGCGCTCCCGGCGTAGCGGTCGATGTCCCGCAGCTGCTTGCGAACCGCGAGCCGGCACGCGGGGCAGAGGAGCAGAAGCATCTCCTCGAAGGCATCCCCGTGCTGCTCCGCTTGCTTCGCCAGCTCCTCCAGGGCGGCGCGGATCAACTCTTCGGGATCTTCCGGGGGCTCCGCCTGGCGGTCGTCCTCATGCCCGGCGGAGATCTCCACGCGGAGCAGGAAATAGGGCTCCCCCGGGGGCAGCGGTTTGCCGCAGCAATGGCATCTCTTGGTCCGAATCAGAAAAGCGCCTCCCCGCTCACGCGATCAGTCTTCCACATCCACATCGCCGTGTCCGCAGGCGGTGCAGCGCAGCTCGGGGTCGAGCCGCTCGAAAATCAGCCGCCATTTTTCCTTCCTGATCGCCTCCAGCCGCTCATCCCGGCAACCGGCGCACAGCCATTTGTCTCCCTTCGGCGTCTCCCACAGCTGCATCTGGTTCTCCTGTATGGTATACAACGGGGTGGAGCCGGCCTCCGGTCGAGGAGGGCGAATCCGCCCGCGCCCGGTTTCGTTTCCGAAACGGCGGCAAGCGGGGTGAAACGGGCCGGGATCACTGTCTTGTAGTCCATTTTGAGCAAGGGACAGCGGGGCAGCGGTCGAGCGTTTCGGATCGGCTCAGCTTATAAGGGGCCGCCGGAATTCTCAAGGGGCTTTTGCGGGTCATCAACTCCCGGGAGGATTGAAATGAAGGAAATCGAGATCAAGACGGAGACCATCCGCCTGGGCCAGCTGTTGAAAGCAGCCGGCTTGGTGGGGACCGGCGGCGAGGCGAAGTGGCGGATCCGCGAGGGGGAGGCGAAGGTCAACGGGGAGGTGGAGGTGCGCCGGGGGCGTCAGCTTCGGCCCGGCGACTTGGTCGAATTCGCGGGCAAGATGGTGAAGGTGACCGTCTGAAAGGGGACGGCGGCCAGCCCGCCAATTAACGGTTGCAAAGAATGGAGGGCCAGGGTAAATCTAGTGGATAAATAGGCGTAGTCTTAATCTTTTCTCGATGGCGACGCTGGCTGTAGGCGGCCGCTGGAAGCCGTTTCCGTTCAATCGGGGCGGATGGAGAGCCAATCTTTTTACTACGATAAAAAAACTCTTAACGAAGGAAAATCGAAAGATTCAGGCGAACGACAGAACAAGACCGTACCGGAGCACATCTCCGGTCTTTCCGCCACCCGCCTTAAGCAGGCACGTTTGTTGCTAATCTGGACTCTGGTAACCATGATCACAGCTCCAGGGAGACCGACCGTATGGATGACAAGCTGCACGTCGTGATCACCAGCGTCTACGGCAGAACGCACACCTTCAGCCTTTCCAGGCGTCGCCTCAAATCGATGGCTGTCCTGATCCTCGCCGGAGTCCTGGTCTTCGGGGCGGCCGGCTTTGCAGGCTTCGGCTTTTCCGCCCAGAATCTCGCTCTGCAGGCCCGGGCGGCCCTCCTCCAGAACCGGCTCCAGTCATCCCTCACCCGCGCCCATGAATACGAGGCGCGGATCGCCCAACAGGAGAAGGAGAAAAAAGAGCTGGTGCAGCACGCCCTCGCCGAGCTCAACCAGAGAAGCCGGGCCATCGAGTCGATCCTGAGCACGGTGGGGGTGAAAATCAATATCGAGGAGAGCGATCGCAACGCCGGCGGTCCCTTCACCAGCACCGACGACAGCAGCTACGAAGACCTCACCCTGAAGGTGGACCAGTACCTCGAAGCCATCCAGTTCATCCCTCTGGGCGCGCCGTTGCCCGGCACCATCACCTCCAAGTTCGGCTGGCGGTCGGATCCGATCAATCAGCGCACTGCCTTCCACCAGGGACTCGACATCAGGAACAGCCTGGGAACCAAAGTCATGGCCACCGCGGACGGGGTCGTCGCCGAGAAGGGGTACACCAGCGGTTTCGGCAACTACATCGTGCTCGACCATGGCAACCATTTCCGCACCCGCTTCTTCCACCTGGAAAAGAGCATGGTCGAGCAGGGCCAACGGGTCACCCGCGGCCAGCTCATTGGCTACCTGGGGAACACGGGCCGCAGCACCGGGCCCCATCTCCATTACGAGATCAAATACCGGGGGAAGTCGGTCGATCCGCTCAAGTTCATGCGGATCGCCCGCTACGTTTCCTTGGACAAGGCCGAATAGTCATCATTTTCCGCGGCAGGGGGAGAATATGAAATTGTTCGGGAAAGGAGAGGGCGGGGGCAAAGAGCAGCCGTCCACCAGCATCATCGGCAGGGAGATGGCCCTGGTAGGCAGCGTTTCCTTCAAAGGCCGTTTGCGGCTGGACGGCAGGATCGAAGGCGATGTGAAGGGCGAGCACTTCATCCTGGGTGCCACCGGCAAGGTCATCGGCGACGTCACCGCCGCCAACTTGGTCTGCCACGGCCACGTGGAAGGCAACGTCGATGCGAAGAAGCTCCACGTCATGCGAGGGGGCACCATCACCGGCAGGGTGGAAACCACCGACCTGTCGGTGGAATCGGGCGCGCTCCTCAATGGCGAGATCAAATCCCGCTCCCAGG
>JAJYKH010000293.1 GCA_021788685.1 Deltaproteobacteria bacterium
GGCATTGATCACCGCCCGGGCGCAGCCCACGTTGGCCTCCACCGCAACGGCCTCCGCCGGGCAGTTCCGGGCACAGGCCCCGCACTCCATGCAGGCGTCCCGGTCGCGGACCGCGGCCTTCCGGCCATCCAGAACAAAGACGGCATGGGGGCAGACCGCGAGGCACATACCGCAGCCGATGCACTTGTCCCGGTCGAGCTGCAGGGTCGAGACATTCGACAGGTAGATGAGCTGAGACATGGTTACTGTTCTCTTTCGTATTCGTGATCGTTCTCGCCGTCGTTGTTAGATCTTCAACTCGATGGCGGCCACAAGCCCGTGATTGTCCGCCTCCAAGCTCCAGCCTTCAGCCTCCCCACCCCATCCATCTCGACACCAGCCACAGCCCTCCCCCAACCACTCCCGCCCCGATCTGCAGGGGCACGGCCCAGTGCATTTCCTTCTTGACCCCGGAAAGGGAGGTGTAGGTGGAGGAGCCGGTGAAGTTCATGCCGTAGTAGGAGGCGAGGGCCAGCATGATCAGCAGCAGGCCGGCCAGCTCGCATGGCGAGGACGGGGAAGAGGCGGCCCGCCACCCGAGCAGGGGCAGCGCGGCAACAAGGCCGGCGGCAAGCCCTTTGGCCGCGAAGGCGCGGCCGGGGAGCACCGGCAGGAGGAGCGGCATGAGGGCGGTCCCCGCCAGCACCCCGGTCAGGAAAGCAAGCCCCGCGAACAGTCCATGGGAGAGGGCCGCGGTCCAGTACCCTTGGGCACCCCCCAGGCCGCCCAGGAGAAACAGGAGGGGCACCGCCGCCAGCACCCATTTGAGAGCCCCCACCATTTCCACGGGGATGAGGACCAGCCGCTCCGCCAGGGGGAACCGGCGGCGGCGCATGGCCGGCGTGGCCCGGCAGCCGGCCTCCAGAAAGGCGGGCAGGTCGGCCGCCAGGATCGGCCCGTAGACCACGGTGAAGCCGGTCTGTCTTTTGATCAAATGGGCCGCCACTCCGGGCGCCCCCAGCTGGGGAAGGATGATCTCCCGGTGGCGGACCACCTGCGAGAGCCCGCTCGCCTCGATGCGGGCCGCCAGCTCCGCGGTGCCGAAGGTGCCCTTCCCCGCCGCGCACCAGACGTTGATCCCGGCGGTGTCGAGCACCAGCAGCCAGGCGTTGCGGCCGCCCATTTCCCGGCGCAGGGCGTCGAAGCTCATCTTGTAGTTGGCGGTGACCAGCACCGGCGAATCGCCACCCGGCTGGCCCAAGGCGTAGAGGCCGGGATCCACCTTGTAATTCATCCGCCCCACGCCCCAGCGCGCCTTGAAGGTGCCCCAGCGGTCCCGCGGCCGGAGATCGGTTCCCGCCTGCGGCACCTGGCCCACCGGGGACTCCACCGCGCCGGTGGCGAACGGCTGCTGCACGCCCGGCAGGCCCCCCGGGGCCTGGACCTTGGGCGGTCAGCAGGGGGCCGGGCGCAAGGGGACCGGCGACGGGGCAGGACAGCAGGCCTCAGCCGGCTGCTGACGGGATGGATTCGGATTGTTCATGCTTCTCCTGTTCGAGCCCCTGGGGGGAGCTCGTCATCATTTGCGGGAACAGCGGGATCAGGAGGAAAGGCGGGCGGCTCGGATGCGACGGCGGCGGGAAAGGATCACGGCGAGAAAGTCCACGGCCCATAAGGAATTACATACATCGGCCCTGGCGCCATTGCAAGAAGGACTTTGGCGGGTTCCGACGATTTTTCACGGTCTATCGGGTTTTTTGCGATCAGGTGCCGGACCGGGGTCCCATGGCTCAAGAAGGCGCCTTCTTCTCCCATACGGGCAGCCCGGGGGCGAGGCGGCGGAAGCGGGGATCGCTTTCGATGGCGTCGCTGTTCTTGTGGTTGGCGATGAGCAGCCCGCCCGGCTTCAGCCGGTCCTCGATCATCTTCTCGAAGCGGAGCTGGGGCTCCCGGTCGCAGAAGGGCCGGAAGTAGTAGATCACCTCGAACTCGCCATAGCGGTCGTACGTCCAGATGTCCGCCTGCTCGATCCGCTCCTCGAACAGGCGGGCGGCGATCCGGTACGGGTAATCGTCCTTTTCGATGCCATAGACCTCAAAGCCGAGCTGCTCGGCAAAAAGGAGCACGTTGCCGATGCCGCAGCCCACGTCGAGCAGCCGGGGCCGGCCCTCCCATTCCGCATCCGGCGTGAGGCCCAGGGATTCGGCCGCGGCCCGGAGCTGGGCGAGCACCTGGCGGGGGTCCATGGCCACGAAGGGGTATTCGCGGCCGGGCTCGTTGCGGGTAGCGCGCATCGCCTCCCGGCTGTGGAGCCCCACGAACCGGTTGATGATGTTAAAGAAGAGGTCCTGCTCCCCTTCGGCGGCGTCGTTGTGCGGCGAGGTCATGGTCCTTCCTTGGTTGCAGCAGCGCTCCACTATGCAGCAAAACGGGAAGGGATGCAAGGAAAGCGGCGGCCGCGTCCGAATTTGCCTTTCGCCGCTGCCAGACTTACAAAGAAGAAGGAAATTGGTCCAATCTTCGAGGTGGCCACTCATGATCCGGCTGGGGCTCTGCTGCCTGTTCCGCGAGGAGCCTATCACCTTCCGGTCCACCACCGCCCGGTACCTGACGGGGTTCCCGCGGCCCGAGCGGCTCGCCCGCCTGTCGGCCCTCTGCCTCCACAACGCCCGCAGCCTGGGCCAGGCCCTTGGGTACGCGGCGGCGCACGGCATCGGCGCCTTCCGGGCCCTCTCCCAATTCTTCCCGCTCTATACTCATCCGGAGCTGGGGTACGGGCTCGACGAGCTTCCTGCGGCCAGCGCCATCCGGGTCGAGCTCGCCCAGATCGCCCGTTTCCGGGCCGCGCACGGCCTGCGGCTGAGCTTCCATCCGGACCAGTTCATCGTGCTCTCCTCCCCCAAGCCGGAGGTGGCGGCGAATGCCGGCCGCGAGCTTGCCTACCAGACCTTGGTGGCGGAGCTGGTCGGGGCGGAGGTGATCAACGTCCATGCCGGAGGGGCTTATGGCAACAAGCAGGAGGCCCTGGCCCGGTTCGCAAAGCACTTCCGGGAGCTGCCCGAGGGGGTGCGCAGCCGGCTCACCGTGGAAAACGACGACAGGACCTTCACCGTCCGCGACCTGCTGCCCCTCTGCGCCGAGACCGGCATCCCCCTAGTTTACGACGTCCACCATCACCGCTGCCTGCCGGACGGGCTGTCCGAGGGGGAGGCGACCCGCCTCGCCGCGGCCACCTGGGAGCGGACGGGCCGGGAGCCCTATTTCCACCTTTCGTCCCCCCGGCACGGCTGGGGAAGCGGCAGGCCCCGGCCCCATGCCGACTACATCGACCCCGCCGATTTCCCCGCCTGCTGGCGCGGCCTCGACGCCACGGTCGACGTGGAGGCCAAGGCCAAGGAGCTGGCCGTGCGGCGGCTCAAGCGGGACCTGAGCCTGTGAGCCAGTAAGCCCTCACAGGACACCACATCTGCTTTGTCAGCGGCCTGCTCGCATCCCTGATGTATAGAGCCCCTTGCCCAGCGGGCTTAGGGGCTCTTATCCAGCTCCGCTGGGCTAGCCTCACAGGCCGATGCCGCGCATCTGCGGCCCCCCGTGATGGCTTACAGGCGGGAGACTGCTTCTCCGGGAGCTTTTTATCCTGTGATGAGCTACGTGAATCGGGGGCGGCCGTGCGAGGCCGTTGCTGCGGATTGGGCACGGACGGGGCATACAGCCCGGGAGAGAATTTCTCTTGGGATTTCTTGGTGTTATTTTTCTTGACTCCCGCAGGCAAACGAGTTATGGAGCGACTGATGAATTGAATTCTCACGAATTCTCTTCATTTCCTTTCTCGAGCCCTTCGGTCCCCCGCCGAAGGGCTTTTTTGTGAGCGATCACAGGTGCGAATCCGTTTTGTCACGGCCTGTTCGCGTCCCCGTGTACAGCCTCACAGCCCGCTTTGTCGGCACTGCTGGCGACGGTAATCGCTCGCATCTCCGGCACCTGTGATCGTTTACGAAAATTTGGCAGTGTCGAGGGTCATGGTAATTGAGCACTTCGGCCCGGGTCAGGGTCAGCGGAATTGAGCAC